>JAYVAP010000442.1:0-3128 GCA_043750915.1 Spirosoma sp.
TCATAGCGCACCGCCACGCGGCTGTAGCGATACATGATCTGCGTGTCGTAGATCGGGTACTCATAATCCACCCCGTGCACCGTCATCCTTATGGCATTGCGCCTAATATCCAGCACCTTCGTCATCCAAAACAGCGATGCCTGCTCCCACACCGCCACCGCAATCACATGGGGCTTCTCACTCTGCTCGTGCATCGTGGCCGGACTAAGATCAAGCCCGGCATGTTTGCGCGAGTAATACGAAACCGGCGTCTGGCGATACTCCTCCACCCGCTTCCAGGCCTCTTGCCAGCTCTTGTCAAAATCCCAGCCCTCCCGCCGGGCTTCCTTCCTGAGCTTCACCAAATAATCCGGCGAGCGGTGCGCATACTCGCGTGTGCTCCTGATGCCCTCACCATAGTAGTACTTACTCTTGGCCAAAAACACCGTCTGCAGCGTGTCAAACCACCGCTCCAGCAGCGCCTTCCCCGTCGCCTTGTGCGTGCACACCAACCGCGTCCCCTTCGCTTCAATGCCGGCCAAAACCGCCTGCATCTCATCCGTCACGTGGCCCGGAAAACGGTCATGCACCAGCGTGTGGGGCAAATAACCCGTCGTCTTCACCGCCATCTTCAGGGCACTCATGTAGCCCCAGCGGTCCTCCTTCGTGTCAAAGTGGCACCCCACCACATCGCCCGAATACGCATCCCGAATCACGATAATGAACAGAAAAGCAGCCTTCTGGTCCACCTTTAAGCCCCCTTCGGGGGTTTGGGGGCTATGCTCCACCATATTCACGCGGGTCGCATCCATCATCCAGCAATCCCCCGCATACATGGCCCTGGCCATCGTAATACTGTGCGTGTAGCGCGTGGCCCGTGCCGAGTCCAGCCCGTGGCGCGTCGGAGCCGCCAGCTGCTTCATCTTGTTGCTGGCCAGCACCTGCGCAAACCACCCCGCGCTGGGCACATCCCGCCCCACCAGCCGGCACACCTCACTCACTTTCCGAATCACATAGGCATTCGTGTCGTTCGTCGCATTCGCCCGCGCCATCCCAATCCACGCCATCAGCTCCGCATCGCCCCCAAACTCCTCCCTATTCCTGTTATCCCGCCGGGGCAAATGAATCACCTCCGTAATGGGCAGGGGGCCCAGGCCCTGCCAGTGGGGTCCTTCACCCCCTGGTAGTGGCGTTCCGGCCGGTCCGCCGGTGCGGTTCCGTCCACCAAAGCCCCCAAACCGCGCCACCACCTTCTCCTTCAGCCGAATCGCAGAAGCCGGCAAATACTGATGCCCCGCCGGAAAATAGTAATCATAATTCCCGTCCCGCCCCAGCCACTCCGTCACCTCCCGGTAGGGCGCATAGCTTCGCGGGTCAATATCCTGTTCCTGTATATATAGGCCCACCAGCTCCACCACCGCAGCCGCCCGCGCCAGTGCCGTTTGCGTCTTGCGGGCCGCCTTCGTGGCCGCGCCCGTGCCGGGGGTAGGATATAGGCCCAGCAGCCGCCGGTAGCCATCCCGCAGCACCTCCTCCAGCAGCTCGCTCAGCGTCCGCTGTGCCCCCCCACCCCCTAAAGGGGGAGCCTGCTGGACTTCCCACGGCTCTAAGCCCCCGCACAGCCGCGCCCGCACCAGCGCCTGATACTTCGGTGCCATCGTGTCATACCGAATCAGCAGCTTCCGCCGGTCATCCGGATCCTTAATCGACTGCCAGATAGGGGAGTTGGTCTTTATGCCAAAATACATCGCGTCCAGACCCACACCAGCCCTTACGAGGTCTTCGGACGAAGCAAGCCATATCGTATCGATACACTTCATAGACCGAGCTTAACATTAGCCTGAGCAACTTTTTTAGCGGCTGCCATCACCGCAGCATAATGCTTGCTGCCGGGTCGGCAAATCACCACGCTTACGTGCCTTCTGCTAATTCCTACCAGCTTGGCCACCTTGCCCCAATCGCCGTAGGCTAAATGCCCCTTGATTTCCTCTTCCGTATTCATTTCCTTTGTTGTTACAAAACTACGGGGGCAAAGATTGAGACTTTTTTCTCAAATGCAAAATATTTTTAGACTTTTTTCTCAATGAAAGACAGGATAGTGCTACTACTGAACCATATTGGCCTGTCTGTCAGTGCTTTTGAGCAAGCAATTGGAGCCAGCAATGGGTCAATCCGAAAAGCAATAGAAGAGGGAAGGGGCCTAAACTCGACAACTATTGAGAAAATAGTCTCAAAATACCCACAGTATAACTACGACTGGCTCATTGTCGGAAGAGGAAATATGTTGCTCGGGCGCACTATAATGTTGGAGCAACGTATCGATGGCATGATGATGGAATTGGGGCAGATGAGGCAGGAGCTCCGACTACCTGTAGGACATAACTATTCTAACATGGCACCTACTAATGATACTACTAATGAACCTACTAATGATTCCAAGCGTAAAGATCATTAGTAGTTTTGTCGGGCTTTTTTTTATATTTGTGGTGTAGTGACGTAACTACAGGATAACGCCAAAACTATGGAACAGGCACAAAGTCAGGGAGGCCCGCCAGATCGGCCAATCTCGGCCACCCTCAAAGACGATCTGCTTCGTGAGTTGTGCAGTTTGCCCGTAGGGCGGCATGGAGAGATAAAACCCGGTGGGCTAACAAAAGAATTGGGCATCAACCTCACCACCCTAAACGCCCTCCTTGCTGATTTTCAGGGCAATGGCTACATTAGTGGCCTTAGCGTAAACCATATGGCCATTAACCTGTCAGTAGCCATTAAGGCACACGATCTGCTCGACAGCGGAGGTTTTTCCGTGGTAAAGGCCATTTCAGAAGCAAATCTGGAAAAGCTACTTTTCGAGTTAGAGCATCTCAAAAAGCAGCTTAGCCCCAATCAAGCAGAAACTGCCAACAAAATCGCCACCGTCATCACCGCCATACTGGGGGCACTTAGCTTTTTTGGTCCGAAGTAGAACGAGGGAGCGGGGTATTCATCATTGCCAGTAATTTAGCCTGTGTGGGCGTTTTTCCGTCCTTTAGCCAGATCGCAATCTTCTCAACCTGGTCTTGAAGAGCAGGGTCTATGGCAGCCTGGGACCGGGAAGCTCCCACATCTACCCAGTCACAGCAGTCTGCTGCCGGGTCTGGAGCTGGCCC
>JAYVAP010000443.1:0-3446 GCA_043750915.1 Spirosoma sp.
ACGGCCACCGCGTGCCGGTTGTTAAAAGCCGCCCGCTGCCGCCCGTCCGCTGCCGTAACCAGCAGGGGTGCCCCGTTCGACGCGGCTAAGTAGAGCGGGTAAAAATTAAACAGCCGCTGATACCAGATCGCCTTTACTTCGGTATAGCCTAACCACTGATCCACGTAGCCATCGCCATCGTTATCCCGCTTAAACTGCCGCCCTGCCTCGGTGTAGCCTGCATAGGTAAACGGTGGCCCTTTCGTTTGTAACTCTTTCAGGGCGCGGGTGTTGCAAACGAGCATAATCGGATTCACCTTCCACGGCACCTGATAAATATGCCCGTCCGACGACGTAATCTCCCGAATCACCGCGCTGTCGCAACGGGCGGTGATAAACGCGCGGAAGCCTTTAAGCGTATCGAGCGGCACCAGCACCTTTGCTTTGGCGTACATCTCTACGCTGCCCTGCCACATGTTGGCGTAAATATCGGGCGTGGTTTTGCCCACCACCGATGCCAGAATAATTTCTTCGCTCGACTGCCCTTCGGGGATGGGCTGGTAGCGCAGTGGTTTATCGGGCCGGGTGCGATGCCATTGTTCAACAAACGCCCGCGCAAACGCAATTTCCCCCGCGTTGTTGGAGCACCAGAACGTCAGCGGCCGCGCCTGATTGGCATCGTTGGGCCGGCAGGTGGTGAGGAGGAGAAACAGGGGCAACAGGCGGAGCATATTTGTCATGAAAAAAATGGTGACACAGAGATGAACGGAGAATACACGGAGATGCAGGGAGTTATTTTCTCCGTGTATCTCCGTGCCTCTCCATGTACCTCCGTGTCACAAAAACTCATCAAGGTTTCTCCGCGTTGTAAATCGACTTCACCTGTGTATCGCTCAAGGCAATATTATAAATACGAACTTCGTCCAGATCGCCCCGAAAGTAACCACCCCATGGGCCGTGGAAATTGTTGCCATCTGCGTCATTTTTCTCACTGGTCGCCGTGTTCTGGTATAAACTTGTCGGTAAATCCTGCCCAATAACCAGGTTAATCGTATTCTTTACGGCTACAGGATCGCCCGTTAAGTTAGGCCAGGTTTTTACTAACGCGCCATCCAGGTAAAAATTCATGCTACCTGCTTTGTAGCTCACCGTGATGTGATACCATTTATTTATATCCAGCGTTGGGGAGGCATTGTCATGGTCGATGATTCCGGTAGTGGTCTTGATCGTAAAGAAAGCATAACCAGCCTGCTGGATATTGAGTTTATAGCCATTCCAGCGGTTTAGACCCAGTATATAGTTGTTGCCAGCCACAACGGCATTCGAGTCCATGCGTGCCCACACACTGACCGTAATTTCCTTAGCTGGGTTTAGGGCTGGATTGTAAGGTATTTCGATGTTGCCGCCCTTAAAAAAGTGGTAGGCTTTGCTGGCAACGCCATACCGGTCTTTTGTTGGCGTTGGCGTACCGGCACCCCATAAGTTGCTACCCGCCTTTAACACGCCGTTGAAACCCTTACCCGATGCGTCGTTGGCATTGCCGTCCATTTTCAGGTACAGCACCAGCTTGTCGGGGGCAATTTCCTGCACCCGCTTGCCCAGGAATACGATGCCCGCCTGACCCAGATTTACGTAGGCATTGTTAACTTCCGTTTGTGCGGCATTCGTGTTGGTATTTACCGTTGTGGCCGCGTCGATGGCTGTTTTGAAAACGGCTTTGGAACCAACCTCAAACTGACCGACCTGCACGCCCTCCTGCGCCAGCGCATAACCCGCATTGGCACTGTCTAAACGTGCCCGAAGCCGGGTCTTGTCCACCGGAATAGCCGCCGGTCCATCGTCTTTTTTGCAGGACTGGAACGCAATCAGCAGCAGCAGCACCGCCAGCATTATGCCCGGCAGTGAACGAATTGAAAATGGATTATTTTTCATGAGCGTTTTGGGGATTAAATTAATTGACAGAAAGTTAAAATGTAAGGGCTTTGTTGGTGTCACGTTCACTCTGCGGAATCGGGAAATAGCGGTTGGTTTCGTACTTAAACTGCGGTTTACTGCGCAGGGCCGCCTGCGCGTATTCTTTTCCGTAGCGCATCAAATCGAAAAAGCGGTGAAACTCGAAGCCCAGTTCCACGCGCCGTTCGTGGCGGATGGCTTCGCGCACCGCCGACTGGCTCACCGTGGTTACGTCGGGCAGCAGTCCCGCCGGAACAACGCCGACGGTGGCCGTTACCGAACCCGGCGGGGCCGTTGCCGATGCGGGAGCCGTCAGGGCGGGGTCGTTCCCATAACTTTCCCGCGCCCGCTTCCGTACCTGGTTCAGCAGCGGTAAAGCCTCGGTCGGACGGCCCAGCTCGTTGAGCGCTTCGGCCTGTATCAGCAGCACATCGGCAAACCGAATCGCTACGTAGTTCAGGTTACCGTCGCCTTTGGTACTGGCCGGTATTTCGGACAGCGGCTGCTGGTGTTTTTTGGTCAGGTAGCCCGTTGGCGACCAGCTGGCCTGAAACAATTCGCCATTCACCCACGGCCTGCCTTCGCGCCCCAGGGTATAGTCGAGCCGGGGATCCGACACGCCCGCGCCTGTTTTCTCAAACTCGTCGACGAAGTTCTGCGTCGGAGCGTTAAAAAAGTAGCCGTTTTCGCCCGGCCGGGGGGCAAACCACTGGTTCAGGCGGTTACCCGTAAAAGGCACGCCACCCGCTAAGTGCTGCACCGAAAACACCGATTCCCGGCTGTTTTTGAAGGCCGCGCTGAAATTATGCGCGTACACCGGCAGCAACCCGTAATTACCAATGGCCTGCACCAGAGCGGCCGTGGTAGCGGCCGGTTCCCACTTTTGCTGGTATAAATAAGCTTTGGCCAGCAGGGCGGTAGCCGCGCCTTTGGTGGCCCGCCCTACGTTAATGCCTTCATGAGTGGCGGGCAGGTTTTTAATGGCTTCGGCCAGGTCCGGCTCAATGGCCTGCGCATAGACCGCTGCCACCGGCAACTGCGTAATCTGTAGCTGATCGGCATTTTTCGGTTCCAGCAACACCGGCACCGGGCCATAAATATTGACTAAATAAAAATAATACATAGCCCTCAAAAACCTGGCTTCACCCAAAATCCGGTTTTTGAGGTTGGCGTTCATGGCAATGCCCGGCACCCGCGCCAGCACCTGATTGCAGCGAAATATACCCTCATACAACTCACCCCACTGCGACTCGACGGCACCGTTGGTGGGGAAAATCTGAAAATCGTCGATCAGCCCAATATCGGCCTGATCGCCGGGGTCACCGCCCTTGGCTGCGTCGTCGGAGGCTACATCGCCAAAAACCCACAACCGGTTGCGGTCGCCGGCAAAGGTCAGGGGCGTATAGGCCGCGTTGATGGCCAGCACCGCCTGCGCTTCGGTCTGGAAGAACGTTCCGTCCGAATAATTCCCCAGCAGGTCTTCGTTCAGATAGTCTTTGCAGCCAGCGATAAGG
>JAYVAP010000444.1:0-2185 GCA_043750915.1 Spirosoma sp.
CGTTGATCTGCCAGTCGATGCGGGCAAAAAAAGCATCGGAAGTCCGGGGTTTATCGAAAGAACCGTACTGGGGCGTATTGGCCACGCCATACTTCGACCGACCAATACTTACAAAGCGGCCGAGGGTGGCCTGGTTGACGTTAAACCGCTTCTCATCGTCTGCCGACTGCACGTCGGCCACAATCAGCGGGCGCGAATCCAGCTGGCGATCCCAGACCACAAAAAAGTGCAGTTTATCCTTGATGATGGGTCCGCCCAGCGAAAACCCAAACTGGTTGGTCGAGAAGGGAGCCACGCGCCGGTTGCCCCGAATGTCGTATTTGCTCGACAGCCAGTTGGCCCGTGTGTAATTAAAAATACTGCCGCTGAGTTTGTTGGTGCCCGCTTTGGTTACCGCACTGATGGTGCCGCCCCCGCTGCGACCAAAAACAACGTCATACTGGTTGGTAACCACCTTAAACTCCCGCACGGCCTCAATAGAGATTGAGTAGGGTGCTCCGCTGCGGCTGGTGGTCCCACCGGCCGAAGTAGGGTTTTTGGCCGTCGTGCCATCGATGGTGAAGTTGGTCGACGAACCCAGCTGCCCCGATAGGTTGCCGCCCCGGCCGCTCAGGGGCGACAGGTCGGTGAGGGAAGCAAAATTGCGGCCGTTTACGGGCAGCGCGGCAATGGACCGGGCCGATATGGCGGTGGCCGCACCGAGGTACTCGATCTTATTTTTCAGACCCGTAGCCACCACCTGCACCACTTCGAGCGACTGACCGCTCTCTTCCATGCTTAGGTTAACCCGAATGGCATCGCTCTGGTTGAGGAAATAGCCCGTTCGCTTCTGCTCGCCAAAGCCAACCGACGACACGCGCACGGTGTATGGCCCGCCCAGGGGCAACTCTTTAAATGAATATTGTCCCTGAACGGTGGTGGTGGTGCCGGTGGTGAAACCGGTCGATTCGTTCCGTACCTGAACGGTGGCACCGGGGAGAGCTGCTTTCTGATTATCGGTGATAACGCCCGAAATAGAAGCCTGCGTGGTTTGTGCTAAGGCACTGTTACGGACAAAAACGGTCGTAAACAGAAACAAAAAAGTAAAAAATAGTCCTTTTCTCATACTATAGGTTTATTGATTTTCCTGATGCAAAGAGAACAGACTAATGTTATCCCGGTGTTTCCTGAACGTTATCAAATTGTCATTTTTATGAGATGCCCGAGCGTAACTTCATCAGTTCAGGCGGGGGTCGGTGGGGTAGTGGGCAATGGATTTGTAGGCCCCGCCCATCCGCTTGAGCACCCCCCGCCAGAAGGCATCGGCGGGCGTGTCGAAAAGAAAGTCGGGGTCGGTGTGCCCCACAATCCACGCCTTCTGGCTTAGTTCGTCGGCGAGCTGCCCCTCGGTCCAGCCCGAATAACCAATGAAAAAACGGGCATCGCGCCCGGTGAGGGTACCCACATTGAGGGCTTCCTGAATTTGCCCGAAATCGCCACTCCAGTACAAACCGTCGAGAAGGCGGATCGAGTTATCGATCAGGTCGGGCCGGCGGTGGATGAAGTGGAGCGTATTTTGCTGCACCGGCCCGCCCACGAACAAGGGCAAATCGACCCGGATGTCCTCAATCACGTCGCCGAGCTGAATATCCGTCAACTGGTTCAGTACCAGCCCAAAAGTGCCCTCGTCACTGTGGTTGCAAACCAGCACCACGCTGCGCTCAAAATTGGTGTCGCCCATAAAAGGCTCGGCAATGAGGAGGTTGCCGCTGGTGATGGTGGGTTGGCGGGCGTTCATAAGCGTGCGGGTTAAGCAGTAACGTTTTTTTGTACCCAAATCAACCAAAATTACGGCGCAAAAACAAAACCCACCCGCCGGCCCGAAAGCTGTGTCAGCAGCGGGCGCAGCAGGCGGTCGGCGTTTTGGCGGGTCTGCGCCAGAATACCCCCGTCCAAAGCCGACTGGCGCACCTGGCGTTCGGCCTGCCGGTAGGCATCGCTCACCAGCTGGGCATCGTCTAAAAAAGCAAACCGCGTGTCGTAGACCCGCGAGCGTTCGTGGTTTATTTTCCAGGTGCAGAGTTCGGGTTTGGGCAGCCGGATGGTGACCGAGTCGCTGCCCACGGGGGTGATGTCGGACAGGGCAATGCGGGTCAGGTCGATGCAGCCCGTGGCTTCGCCTTCAACCACCAGAATGGCGTTGGCG
>JAYVAP010000445.1:0-5829 GCA_043750915.1 Spirosoma sp.
CACCTGTTGTTCGAGGCTTTTGTGGAAGAAGCAGGGCTGACCCAAGAAGATGTCCAGCAGCTAATTGATTACGTCAAGTGACTTTTACTGAGTTTTCAACAAAGTGAGGAATTATGTACTTGTTCCGGCTCAATGACCACTCTCTCACAAGATTTGCTCGTATATTGGGTGGGTCGCTCGGCAGTCACAGTTAACTTAATGTGCTAAGGTCGAAATACATCAAACGGGTTTGCTGCCCCTCGTCTTTATTTGTCAAATATAAAAAACCGTTGCGTTCGTAGAAAGGCAATGCCTGGCCATAGGCATCGACCGTTAGAAACCGACAGGCGGTTGGGCTATCTGTGAGCAGTTTCTTCAGAAAATCAATGATGAGTGTGCCAAAACCACCGCCTTTGTAGGAATTACTAACGCCCAGTCGAGCCAGCTTTGCGGCAGGGTAACTCCTGAATCGTTTGGGATTGGGAAGACGGCGATTCAATCGGTTACGGCTGGTGTTATCGCCCAAAAAATCATCGACTGAGATTTTATCGTTCAGAATGCTGAAGAATGCAACTGTATCGATCTCATCCTCAATCACGTAGGTAGTAGCCAGTCGCTGTACCTGAAACGCTTTGGCGTCATTCGTCAGGAAGTCATTCAAATCTGCATCCCCGCAATCAAATGGTTTGATACGATGGTCGGGCGGTAACCGAAAAACACTCGGACTACTCAAAACGTACCCGGTTTAGCCATTGCCTTCAAGCGTTCGTAGTTGCTGTTGATACGAGCCAACTCCGCAGCCGATACTTTTTTGGTTCGGTTAACCTCAATATCTTTTGTAAATTTTTTAGCATCCTCTCCCGTCAGAACGGGAGTTTCTTTGATTGGTCGTGCCATGTTGTTCATTGCTATACGTATGTAATACAAGTATCATCGGACAAAGATGCAATTTTAGGGCAAAATTAGTGAATTTTCAAGACGGACCAATTGAATAGCCGCATCCGATTCCTGACGGAAATTTGCTAAATCGCGACTGAAGTCAGTTCCTTGTTTGGTTACCATAGTCATGAAAAAAGTTGGTGCATTCGCTCCTCATCTGCCCGTTCCTGCTTCAACTGCTCAACGACCTGTTCACTGATGTTACGCAGGGGATGCTCATAGGGATCAGAAAAAGTCTTTTGGGTAGGTTCTGAAGGCCCTTTTCGCGTAGTCAGGCTACATAGTGCGTAACATCAGCTGTTCATTAACGGGACAAACGTAACGACGGTTTTGTTATAACACAAAATTATGTGGTCCCAAGCACCTCTCCTCCTCTTTTCTGCCTAAATCTATGCCCAACCGCATCTTCCTCATCCACGGGTACGTCGAAGACCCCGCCATTTTCGATCAGCTCGTGCCGCTCCTGCCCCCAGCCCAGTACGTCGCCATCGATCTGGCCGACGAATTCCTGCGCTGGCAACCAACTGGTACCGTCGATGCCCGGCAGCTGGCGCAGTACCTGACGAAGCATTACCAGATTACGCCCGACGACTGGATTATTGGGCACTCGATGGGGGGATGGGTGGGCATCAACATCAAAGAGGTGAGCGGAGCGGCCGCCATTCAGCTGGCTTCCTTCACAAACCAGCAAAAAATCAGGTTCCCCACCCGTAACCTGACCGCGCTGAAGTTGTTACTCTATTCAGGTATCACGCAAAGCCGGGCACTAAACCGTTTTTTCAAGAAACGATATCCGTTTGCCGAGTCCCGCGATTTGTATAACCGGCTAATCGAAGGGTCGATGCAGATGACGCGGCTTTATGTATGGCAGCAGTTGCAAACCTTGTTTGCCCCGGTGCCGCCGTTGACGGTGCAGCCCAACCTCCGCATCCACGCCCACCCCGACAGCATTGTTCACCCGCCCGACGAAGTCTTTGTGGCCGTACCGGGCGATCATTTCAGTTTGGTTTACCATTCTCAATTAGTCGCCCAACCCATTCGGATGCTGTTGAGCGTTAAAGTTTAAACACAGAGCAGTCCGCCGGTGCGGGGACGGAGGACAATACAGAGGCTAAAGCATTATTCTTTCCGTGGTCTTCATGAATACTTGTATTCGTGTAGGTTAACATAACAATAACAGAAAAACTACTTTCTCCGCGACCTCCGTGCTATCCTCTGTTTCTCTGTGTTAAAAAAAATCCTTATTCCATCACGTTTGGGACTTCAAAAAACTGGTCGTCGTGCCGGGGGGCGTTGGCGAGTGCCTGCTCGCGGGGGAGGTGATTACCCACTGTATCGTCGCGCAGCACGTTCGTGCTGTCGGCAATATGTGTCAGTGGCTCCACGCCCGTCGTGTCCACTTCGTTGAGTTGCTCCATCCACGTCAGCACCCCGTTCAGGCTTTTGATCAGGTCGGCTTGTTCTTCGGGGCGGATGTCGAGTCGGGCGAGGTGCGCTATTTTCTGTAAGGCTTCCTGATCTACTTTCACGGGCTTTGTTGTTTTAACTATTTACAAATCAGGATATTAAGCCATTGCGGATGCGTTTCGCATCAGTTCCGCATCGATATGCCGATAGGTTTCTTCTTTCAGTTTTTCTACATCGTGTTGCGTCATGCCCGCCGTTTCGATGGGTGGTAGAACAATCGCCTGCATCGGGTATCGGTGCATTCGAAAACGGCCGTCGTCGGGCAGGATATACTGATTGGTCAGCAGGGCGATGGGCACAATGGGCACCTGCTGCTGAATGGCCATCCGAAACGCACCATCTTTGAAAGTGGCCATTTTAGGGATCGTTTCGGGGAGGATGCCGCCCTCCGGAAAAATCATGATGCTCCGGCCACTTTGCAGCGTTCGGATCGACTTGGCCAGCGAGTAGGCCCGGCTGTTGGGGTGCTTCCGGTCGACCTGCACGTGCAGTTTGGCAAACATATAGCCCAGCAACGGAATGGCTTTAACATCACTCTTACCAACAAACGCAAAGTAGTTTTTGATAACGACACCCATCACGGCAATGTCGATGTACGAAAAATGATTGGCGCAAAAAACGTAGGCCTGCGCCGGGTCGGGCCGAAACTGATAGTCTACCCGAATGGAGATACCAGCCGTCATGAAAAACAACCGCCCCCAAACCGCGTTGACCCGGTGGGCCAGCGGTTTCCAGGCGTTGCGCTGCAAAAAAATGAACTGGATCGGAAACAACAGCACGTATAATCCGACCAGCCAGCAGGCGCACCAGATCGTATAGAGGAGCCGCATCAATGTTTGAAATGGCGGATGCCCGTGGTAACCATCGCCAGACCGTTCTGGTTGCAATAGTCGATGGAATCCTGGTCGCGCACCGAGCCGCCGGGTTGCACCACCGCCGTAATACCCGCCTGTGCCGCAATTTCGACGCAGTCCGGGAATGGAAAAAATGCGTCGGATGCCATAACGGCCCCGCTCAGGTCGAACCCAAAGGCACGGGCTTTCTCGATAGCCTGGCGCAGCGCATCCACGCGCGAGGTCTGCCCCACCCCACTGGCCAGCAGCCGGCTCTGCAACATTCCATCTTCTTTGGCCAGCACAATGGTGTTGGATTTGGTATGCTTGCACACCTTCAGCGCAAATACCAATGCCCGCACCTGGCTCTCGGTGGGTGCGTTGTGGGTAACGGTTTTAAACTGGTCGGCGGTTTCGGTATGGCTGTCTTTATCCTGCTCCAGCACGCCGTTCAGAATCGTTTTAACCAGAACCGGCGGCAACGCAACGGGTTTGCGCTTTAGCAGAATCCGGTTCTTTTTCGAGCGCAGCAGCGCCAGCGCGTCGGGGTCGTAGTCGGTCGCAATCAGGATTTCCATAAACAGCTTATTGAGTTCTTCGGCTGTTTGGCGGTCTACGGTTACGTTGGTGATGAGCACCCCGCCAAAGGCCGACACCGGATCGCAGGCGAGCGCGTTCAGGTAGGCCTCGCGGGCGGTGGGAGCGGTGGCAATGCCGCAGGCGTTGGTGTGCTTGACAATGGCGAAGGTGGGCACGCTGGGCGAAAATTCGTCGATCAGCCCTACGCAGGCATCCACATCAACGAGGTTGTTGTACGACAGTTCTTTGCCATTGAGCTTCTCGAACATCGCGTCCAGATCGCCGTAGAACGTAGCCTGCTGGTGTGGATTTTCGCCGTAGCGCAGGTGCGTGGCCCGCCCCCGGCCCGGCTCGTTGGCGGGGGGGCTGAAATAGTCCCGGATAGCCGTGTCGTAGTGGGCTGTAACGGCAAAGGCCAGACCGGCATAGTGCCGCCGGGTGGCCAGGTCAGTAGTGCCGCTGGTGCTGGTCAGTAGCCCGAGCACATTGGCATACTGACTGCGCGACGATACAATAAGCACGTCGTTATGATTTTTGGCAGCGGCTCGGATCAGCGAAATACCACCGATATCAATTTTTTCGATGACCTCCTCCTCCGCTGCGCCCGATGCCACAGTTTCGGCAAACGGGTATAAATCCACAATCACTAAGTCGATGGGCGGAATGTGGTGCCGCCCGGCCTGGGCGAGGTCTTCGGGGTGGTCGCGCCGGTACAGAATACCGCCCATAACGGTAGGGTGAAGCGTTTTAACCCGCCCGCCAAAGATGGCCGGATAGCCGGTGAGGGTTTCAACAGCCGTTACGGGCAAACCAAGTGCCTCAATGAACGCCTGCGTGCCGCCGGTCGAGTAGAGTTTCACGTGCTGCTCGTGCAGCAGCCGCACAAGGGGTTCGAGACCGTCTTTATAAAAAACGGAGATCAGGGCAGAGGCTATTTTCATAGATGTCAGGGCCAGCCGGCACGACTTACCACGCCTGACTGGTCCGCGTAGAGGGTTGTTCCCGGACGGGCTGGCAAAGATAACCAAAGGTCTTAACTTTGTCAGCCCGACCGGGTGGTTTTGGTTTTCGGCGGTATTGCCGTAATCCACCATGCGGGGGCGGGGTGATCCAGGTCGATGAGTGTTTTCAAAAAATTAGCGGGCGACACTGCCCTGTACGGTCTCAGCACGATTCTGCCCCGTATGATAAACTTTGCGCTGGTGGCACTGCATACGGCCGTGTTTACCAATCCTGGTGCGCTGGCCTCCAACGTTGTGCTCTACTCCTACGTAGCGTTGATGCTGGCGGTGTATACATTTGGTCTTGAAACGGCTTTTTTTCGGACAGCAGCCCGCGCCAAAGACCTCCAACAGGCGGGTCTGCGCCAGGATGCCTTTAACAACACGCTTAGCATGGTGCTGGTTATCACCGTTTTCTTTACGGTGGTCATCTTCTTTTTTCTGCCGCAAATTACTGGCTGGCTCAATTTCAAGGGGCAGGAGCGGTCTATTGGGTGGGTGGCGTTGCTGGTGGCCCTCGACGCGCTGATGGCCATTCCGTTTGCCCGGCTGCGGGTCGAAAACCGGGCCGGGCAGTTTGTGCGGGCCAAGCTCATCAACGTGGTGGTAATGGTTGGGTTGAATGTCTTTTTCCTGATTTTCTGCCGCGATGTGTTTGCCGGCACTTACCTGACTCCGCTTCGGCCGCTGGTTCGGCTTATCTACGACCCGGCAATTGGTCCGGGCTATATCTTCCTGGCCAATCTGCTTGCTAACCTGCTGTATGTCTGGATATTACGAGATGTGCTGCTTCAGTTCCGGTTTCAGTTCCGCCCCGCCGACTGGCGTATGCTGGCCATTTATTCGTTTCCGCTGATGCTGACTACTCTGGCTGGCCTGTTCAATACCCTGACCGACCGGCTGGTGCTGGCGCACTGGCTGCCCAATGGATTTTATCCCGGTCTGACCACCAATGAAGTCATTGGCGTTTATGGCAATTGCTACAAGTTGTCGGTGTTTATGGCCATTGCTATTCAATCGTTCAAGTTTGC
>JAYVAP010000446.1:0-5193 GCA_043750915.1 Spirosoma sp.
CGGCGGCCCGGCGGTCTTTAGATGGGAGAGTTGTCAACATCCCTGCTGCCGAACCCTTTACAGGCAGGGGCCGTTAGGTTCGTATTATCCCTAAAAATCGACGCGCTTCGGCGCCACCCTCATGAGCGACGCCATCAAACATGAGTGCGGCATTGCCCTTATCCGGCTCCGCAAACCGTATCAATATTATATCGATAAGTACGGCACGGCACTCTACGGGGCCAACAAGCTGTATTTGCTGATGGAAAAACAGGTGAACCGGGGCCAGGATGGAGCCGGTATCGCCAACATCAAACTCGATGTGCCGCCGGGCCACCGCTACATCAGCCGCTACCGCTCCGTGGATCAGCGACCCGTTACGGACATCTTTGAGAAGGTCAATAAAAAATTCAGGAAAGCCCTCAAAGGCCATAAAGATAAAGCCAAAGATGCCCTTTGGCTCCAGCAGAATGTAGCTTTTACGGGCGAGGTCTGGATGGGTCACCTGCGCTACGGCACCCACGGAGCCAACGAAATTGAGAACTGCCACCCCATGCTGCGACAAAGCAACTGGCGCAGCCGAAACCTCGTCATGGCGGGCAACTTTAACATGACTAACGTCGACAGCCTGTTCGATAAGCTCGTTTCGCTGGGGCAGCATCCGAAAGAAAAAGTTGATACGGTGACGGTGATGGAGAAAATCGGCCATTTCCTCGACGAAGAAAATCAGCGCGTGTTCGACCGCTTCAAGGGCATCTACGAAAACCCCGACCTGTCGGACATTATCGAAGAAAACTTAGATATTCAGCGCGTTTTGCACCGGTCCTGCCGCGATTTCGACGGGGGCTATGCCATGGTGGGCATGACCGGCTACGGCGGGGCATTTGTGGCCCGCGACCCGGCCGGTATCCGTCCTGCCTATTACTACGCCGACGATGAGGTGGTGGTGGTGGCATCGGAGAAACCCGCCATCAAAACAGCCTTCGATGTGGCATACAGCGAAATCAGGGAAGTGCAGCCCGGCCACGCCCTCATCATCGACAAGCACGGCGAATATGCTGAAAAACAGTTTGTGAAGCCCATTGAAAAACGGTCGTGCAGTTTCGAGCGCATCTATTTCTCCCGCCCTACGGATCCCGATATTTATAACGAGCGCAAAACGCTGGGCAAACTGCTGGTACCCCAGATTTTGAAAGAAATCAACTACGACCTCGAAAATACGGTTTTTTCCTATATACCCAACACCGCCGAAACTGCCTTTTTTGGGATGGTTGAGGGCCTGGAAGAGTACCTGTACAAGCAGCGGAAAAAAGCCATCATGGAAGGTATTCTCTTTGAGCAGGAGCTTGACCGGGTACTGTCGTTCCGGCCCCGCATCGAAAAATTAGTGTCTAAAGATGTGAAACTTCGCACCTTCATTGCCGACGATGCCCAGCGCGACGATATGGTGGCGCACGTATACGACACGACGTTCGAGGTTATTAAAAAAGGCAAAGACAACGTGGTGGTGGTCGACGATTCTATCGTGCGCGGCACAACGCTGGAAAAAAGTATTTTGCGGATGCTGGATCGGCTTGGCCCAAAAAAAATTATCATCGTCTCGTCGGCCCCGCAAATACGGTTTCCTGATTGTTACGGCATCGACATGTCGAAATTCCGCGAGTTTGTGGGCTTCCGGGCGGCCATGGAACTCCTGCGCGAGCGGGAACAGGAATATATTGCCGATGAAGTGTATGCGCAGTGCGTAGCGGCCATTGAGTCGGGAAATGCCACCGAGAAAAACTACGTGAAGGCCTTATTCGAGCCATTTACGCACGATGAACTGTCGCGCCAGGTGGCCCGGATTGTGACACCGCCCGACCTGAAGGCCGAGGTGGCGGTGGTTTACCAGACGGTTGAAAACCTGCACCGCGCCTGCCCCAACCACGCCGGCGACTGGTATTTTACGGGGAACTACCCCACGCCAGGCGGCAACTACGTGGTGAATAAAGCCTTTGTCAATTTTATGGAAGGCAAGTTGGTGCGGGCCTACTAAGCTGCTTCCCGAAAATCCATGCGCATACCCGAAGAAACCGTTGACCGAATTCGCCAGGCTGCCGATATTCTGGAGGTCGTCGGCGATTTTGTATCCCTCAAAAAGCGGGGCAGTAACTACACTGCCTGCTGCCCGTTTCACAACGAGAAGTCGCCCTCGTTTAATGTCAACCCCACCCGCCAGATTTACAAGTGCTTTGGTTGTGGCAAGGCGGGTGATTCAATCCGGTTTGTCATGGATATCGAGAACATCGGCTACGGCGAAGCGCTGCGGTATCTGGCCAAAAAGTACGGCATCGAAATTGTTGAGCAGGAGCAAAGCCCCGAAGACCTGCTGCGCCAGAACGAGCGCGAAAGCCTGCTGATTGTTTTGAACTTCGCTAAAACGTTTTTTCAGGAAACGCTGCAAACCACCGACGAGGGGAAAAGTATTGGCCTGAGCTATTTCCGGCAGCGCGGTTTCACCAACCCAACCATCGATGCGTTTGAACTCGGCTACTCGCTGGATAAGTGGGACGCGCTGCTGCAGGAAGGCCTGCGCCGGGGCTATAACAGCGATCTGCTTGAAAAAGCAGGGCTGATTCTCTCCAAAGAAAACCCCGCCGGGGGTGACAATAAACAGTTCGACCGATTCCGGGGACGGGTCATGTTTCCGATTCATAACGTGGCGGGCCGGGTCATTGCGTTCGGTGCCAGAATACTGAAAGCCGACAAAACGCAGGCCAAATACCTCAACTCGCCCGAAACGACTGTTTACCACAAAAGTGCGGTGTTATACGGCATTTTTCAGGCCAAACAAGCCATCCGCCAGGAGGAGGTTTGCCTGCTCACGGAGGGCTATACCGACGTTATTTCGCTCCACCAGGCGGGCATCAAAAACGTGGTTGCCTCGTCGGGTACGTCGCTGACCGCCGAGCAGATTCGGCTCATTGCCCGCTTCACACCCAACGTCACCATTCTTTACGATGGCGACGCGGCCGGCATAAAAGCGGCCCTGCGCGGGCTGGACATGGTGCTAGAAGAAGGGCTGAACCTCCGGCTGCTGCTGCTGCCCGATGGCGAAGACCCCGACAGCTACGTGCATAAGGTAGGGGCCGAAGCCTTCAAAGAATACGTTCGCAGCCAGGCAAAAGACTTTATCGACTTCAAAGCCGCCCGTTGGCTGACCGAAGCGGGCGACGATCCGCTGAAACGCGCTGAGGGTATTTCGGACGTGTGCGCGAGTATCACTAAAATTCCCGATTTGCTCAAACGGCAAACGTTGTCGCAGCGCGTTGCGCAGGTGTTTCACGTCAGCGAACAAACCGTTATCAGCGAAATAAACCGACTGCTCAGAAAGCAACAGGAGCAGAGCCGAAAAGAGAACGACCGCCAGAAAGACCGGCAGGACCGCCAGCAAACGATTGGACCGGCACCCGACGGTCCACTGGTCGGCCAGCCCGACCTGACGGACATCAACGCGCTGCTGGCCGAAGCAGGTATCGACCCACTGGGACCAAACGGTTTCCATGGTGATGCGGCCCTTCGGGATTCGGTTTTTCAGCCGCCTTTTACCCCGGCTGGCCCCCGTCCGTCGGTTGCGCGGTCGGGCATCTCCTACCAGGAAGAGGAGTGTATCCGGCTCCTGATAAACTACGGGGCGCGTGAGCTGGAACCGGGCATTAGCCTGTGTCAGTATGTGCTGAATGAACTCCACGACATTGACTTTCAAACGACACCTTTCAACCTTATTCTGAGCTTGTTTCGGGAGGCTTACAGCCGGGGCGACATTCTGACGGCGGGGGATTTCCTGAACCGCCAAACCGGCGATGCAGTGGGGCAGGGGGCGCAAAATGCCGAGCTACAGCATCAGGCCATTCACCTGACCACGCCCCGCTACGAAATCAGCGATGGCTGGCTGAAACACGAAATTCACGTGCCATCGGAAGCAGAAATTGGCATCCTGGCCGATGCCGCCTACCGCAACATTCTGCGTATCAAGAAGATGCTGGCCGAACAGCGGATGACTGCGCTTCAGCAAAAAATCCGCGATGCCAGCACCAAAACCGCCGACGAAGCCGACCTGTTGATAACTGAATTCATGCACGTGAAGCGCATAGACATGGAAATATCTAAACTCCTCGGCACAGTCATATCCGGCTAAGCAAGCTTCTTTTGTGACTCATGGCGGATGTTGGCGGGCGTATGATGCAAAAAAAGTCCTCCAATTGCTCGGAGGACTAACCTTTATCATTGGGAGGGGAGTGAACACAATTCTTATACTGCCGGTGGCAGGGGCTGAAGCAATCAGCCCGGCGTTGATTTTAGGTCCCGTTCGCTGGCAAACCCAACGAATCAACACGAAAATTCAGGATTTTACTGACAAACCTGCCTGTCGTTTAGACCTCTTCGACAATAATAACTTTGTGGTTGCCGTAAAACCTGCACAAACATACGGGTTGTTGCGGATTAAACCACATTACGGACCAATAATTTTGCGGGCATTGCAAACGGCGGATGCAAAACGAGGCTCAGTTTCCAACGGAGACTGAGCCTCGTGAAGGCGTATTAACCCTGATTGACGATACCCGTTACGAGATGGTACCCACCTCGATGATGTCGCCGGTTTTGTTGATAAACTTAAAGTTGACGATACCCAGTGAGCTGTCTTTCACCAATTTGACCCACGTTTTATACTTGGCATACCACTGCATTTGTTTGGAATACCAGCCTTTGGTGTAGTAAGCATACAGAAACGGGTGCATGGCAATGGCGATACCGCGCTCATTTTGTTTGGTCAGAATATAATCGAGGTTGCTCTCGATTAGGTCAGTAACCAGCACGCTTGCCTGAATGGTGCCGGTACCGTTGCAGGTGGGGCAAACCTCCCGCGTAACAATGTTCATTTCGGGCCGCACCCGCTGGCGCGTAATCTGCATCAGGCCGAACTTGGTGAGGGGCAAAATCGTGAACTTCGAGCGGTCCGGCTTCATCTCGTCGCGCATGATATCCTGCAGCAGTTTTTTGTTCTCTGCTTTTTTCATGTCGATGAAGTCGATGACAATGATGCCACCCATGTCGCGCAGCCGGAGTTGCCGGGCAATTTCTTTGGCCGCTTCCCGGTTAACGCTGATGGCCGTGGCTTCCTGGTCTTCTTCGGAGTTGGACTTGTTGCCGCTGTTCACGTCGATCACGTGCAGG
>JAYVAP010000447.1:0-3012 GCA_043750915.1 Spirosoma sp.
ATCACCAGATCGAACGGAACCCCGTAAGTAGGCGGGCATTCCGATGCATCGACTACGCCCAGTCGGCCGCTCGTGCCAGCCCCGATATAAATCAGCCGGCCGCCGTTGCGCATTCGGACCACAATCTGCGTCACCAAGGCTTCGATCTGGGGAATAGCCCGCTCAACGGCCAGTGGCACGGTTTTATCTTCCTGGTTAATGTTCTTGAGCAACTCATGAACAGACATATCCTCCAGATGATCGTAGTGTGATACGGTCTCGGTTATCATATAATTAGGCAGGGATTTTGACAAAGGTCTGAACTTTGCCGAAGGTTTAGACCAAAAAACACGATTTATCTTGTCTTTGTCCTTATAAACTTGTTCATTTACGGCGTTAATACACTACCAGCGAAAATTCGCTAATCGCCGTAATGACCAACAACCTTACTACCCAGCTTAACCGATACAGTGCCACCCTTACGCAGGACATCAGCAACCCCGCAGCCCAGGCCATGCTCTACGGCGTTGGTCTGACCGAAGCCGACATGCAAAAGCCCCAAATTGGCATTGCCAGCACCGGCTACGAAGGCAACACCTGCAATATGCACCTGAACGGTCTTTCGGTATATGTGAAGCAGGGCATTCAGGCAAATGGGCTGGTTGGGCTGATTTTCAATACCATCGGCGTGTCGGACGGCATGACTAACGGCAACGATGGCATGCGCTACTCGCTGCCCAGCCGCGACCTCATTGCCGACTCCATCGAAGCCGTTGTGGCGGCCCAGTGGTACGATGGGGTAGTAACGGTGGTGGGATGCGATAAAAATATGCCCGGTGCCGTCATCGCCATGGCCCGGCTCAACCGGCCCGGCATTATGGTTTATGGCGGTACAATCCGGTCGGGGCATTATAAAGGACAAAAGTTAGATATTATATCGGCGTTTGAAGCCCTCGGCAAAAAATATGCCGGCAATATATCCGACGAGGATTTCAAGGGTGTTATTCAAAACGCCATTCCGGGCGCGGGTGCGTGTGGCGGCATGTATACGGCCAACACCCTGGCCGCCAGTATTGAGGCCATGGGCCTGAGCCTGCCCTTCAGCAGCAGCTACCCGGCCACCCACGCGGGCAAACAGGAAGAGTGCAAAAAAATTGGGGCGGCCATGCTGCTGTTGCTCCAACGCAATATTACCCCGGCCGACATCATCAGCCGGCAGTCGCTCGAAAACGCGCTGACCGTGGTGATGGCCCTGGGCGGTTCGACCAATGCGGTGCTGCACTTTCTGGCCATTTCCCGGGCGGCCGGCCTTCCCCTCACCCTCGACGATTTTCAGGCCGTTAGCGACCGGGTACCGCTGCTGGCCGATCTAAAGCCGAGTGGCAAGTACTACATGGAAGATATGCTCGAAATTGGGGGCGTTCCGGCCG
The DNA here is from genome assembly GCA_043750915.1 of Spirosoma sp. Taxonomy (GTDB): domain Bacteria; phylum Bacteroidota; class Bacteroidia; order Cytophagales; family Spirosomataceae; genus Spirosoma. The sequence continues at coordinate 1,410 of JAYVAP010000447.1, forward strand.
TCATGAAATACCTCCACGAGCAGGGCATGATCCACGGCGATTGCCTGACCGTAACGGGTAAAACCGTAGCCGAAAACCTCGCCGACGTGCCGAGCCTGAACTTCGCGACGCAATCCATTGTGCGTCCGGTTACCACTCCCATCAAAAAAACGGGCCACATCCAGATTCTGCGCGGCAACCTTGCACCAACGGGATCGGTCGCCAAAATTACGGGTAAAGAAGGCGAACGTTTCGAGGGTGTCGCCAAAGTGTGCGAACATGAGCGCGAAGTGATCGAGGCCCTGCAGAAAGGCGAAATTCTGCCCGGTCAGGTCATTGTCATCCGCAACGCTGGTCCCAAAGGCGGTCCCGGCATGAGCGAAATGCTTAAGCCCACCTCGGCCATCATTGGCGCGGGCTTAGGCGATAAGGTAGCCCTGATTACCGACGGGCGTTTTTCGGGCGGTACCCACGGCTTTGTGGTGGGACATGTAACGCCCGAAGCCTTCGACGGTGGCCCAATTGCGCTGGTTAAAGACGGCGACCGGATTACCATCGATACCATTGGCCGTCAGCTGACCCTGCACGTATCCGATGCCGAACTGGCCGAACGCCGTAGCCAATGGACCCAGCCCGCCCCGCGTTTCACAAAAGGTATTCTGGGGAAATACATCAGGATGGTGAAATCGGCGAGTGAAGGCTGCGTGACGGATGAAGGCTAAGTTAATTAAGCACAAGTATGTACACCGATAGCATAAACGATTTCCCGAAGGGATTTGCCGATATAGAAATTGCCGGTAAGGCCATTGGCTTTTCGATGCCGTCTGATTTACAAACCGGGGCATTACTAAAAACCCTGGCAGGCGCGAAGCCAAAGGCTAACGTATTGGAAATTGGAACCGGAACGGGCTTGGCAACGGCCTGGTTACTGGCCGGAATGGATGCCAACTCATCACTGCTGTCAATTGATAACGAACCAGCATATCTGGCAATAGCCGAGCGTATACTGGGTAACGACCATCGGTTGCAACTCCTGTGTACGGACGCTGGCCGATGGCTGGAAGAAAATAAAGACCAAACGTTTGACTTAATTTTTGCGGATGCGTGGCCGGGAAAATATGCAAATCTCGACGCAGCATTGCGTTCATTATCAATTGGCGGCCTGTATATCGTTGACGACATGCTGCCCCAACCGAACTGGCCCGCCGGACACGGTGACAACGTTGATAAACTGGTTGCTGATCTGGAAAGCCGGAATGATTTACAAGTAGTCAGAATGGCCTGGTCAACGGGAATTTTGATAGCGACGAAGAAGTAATAGTTTAAACTCAACAAACTTATGAACACCATCGAACAAACGGTCGAAGCTAAAAACGGGGCAGTAGACTTACATGTTGATATCCCGACCGAATGGGAAGGCTATGTACTGAAAATAACCGTTGAACGGACGGAGTCCAGAATTGAAAAACGGGAGGTGGTAGGTATGAGCCGATTCCGTGGTGCATTGAGACATTTGACACCTGAGCAACACGTAGATATAGATCGTCAATTAAATGAATTACGTAACGAATGGGAGAGACCTATCTTTTAGATACGAGTGCCGTATCCAAGTATTTAAGGGGAG
>JAYVAP010000448.1:0-6376 GCA_043750915.1 Spirosoma sp.
GCCCGCCGTATCGTGGGTGTGCAGGTGAATGGGAATGTCGATTACTTTTTTCAGCTCCGACACCAACACCTGGGCGGCCTGGGGTTTGAGCAGCCCGGCCATGTCTTTGATGCACAGCAGGTGCGCGCCTTCGTCTTCGAGCTGGCGGGCCAGGTCGAGGTAATACTGGAGCGTGTATTTGGCATCGGGTGCTGCCGGATCGAACAGGCCCGTGTTGCGGTGGCCGGGCTGGGGGCGGGGCGGGCAGTAGCAAATGGCCGCTTCGCAGAGAGCGTCGGTGCGGTCGCGAACGGCCCGGATGCTTACCTTCATGGCATCGACCCAGTTCAGCGAATCGAAAATGCGGAACACATCGATACCCGTTTCCCAGGATTTTTCTACGAATTTTTCGATGAGATTATCGGGATAAGCCGAGTAGCCTACTGCGTTGGACCCGCGAAAGAGCATTTGCAGCAGCATGTTGGGCATGGCTTCGCGCAGGGCTTCCAGGCGTTTCCAGGGGCTTTCGTATAAGAAACGCATGGCCACATCAAAGGTCGCTCCGCCCCAAACCTCCATAGAAAACAGTTCGGGGTGGGCTTTGGCGAAGCCTTCGGCCACGTTCATCAAATCCTGCGTCCGAACGCGTGTAGCCAGCAGTGATTGGTGGCCATCGCGGAAGGTTGTGTCGGTATAGAGGATTGATTTCTGCTCTTTCACCCATTGCACAAAACCCTCCCGGCCCAGCGTCTTCAGGCGGTCGCGGTTGCCGGGCGGGTAGGGGCCATACACCTCGAAGGGCGGCACAATGGGCGTGCGGAAAACCTTACCGGGGTCAGTTTTTTTAACCTCTGGGTTGCCATTCACAATCACCCCGGCGAGGTAGTTGAGCACCCGCGTGGAGCGGTCCTGCGGCTGGCTGAGCCGGAACAGTTCGGGGTGGCTTTCGATGAACGACACCCGCGCTTCGCCCCGCTGAAAAATGGGGTGGCTGATTACGTTGAGCAAAAAGCCGATGTTGGTTTTAACGCCCCGGATGCGAAACTCCAGCAGGGCACGCGTCAGGCGTTGGGTGGCCCCTTTAAGCGTTCGGCCCCGCGCCGACACCTTCACAATCATGGAGTCGAAGTAGGGCGAGATTTTCATGCCCGCATAGCTGCTGCCTTCGTCGAGCCGGATACCGAAACCGGCCGCGTTGCGGTAGGCAATGATGGTGCCAAAATCAGGTTTGAAGCCGTTGGTGGGGTCTTCGGTGGTGATGCGACACTGAATGGCAAAGCCGTTGAGGGGCACTTCGTCCTGGTGGTTAATATAAATGCCATTGTCGGAGAGCTGGTAGCCCATGGCAATCAGAATCTGCGTTCTGACAATGTCGATACCCGTTATTTCTTCCGTAATCGTGTGTTCGACCTGAATGCGGGGATTGACTTCGATGAAGTAGATCTGCTCGTCTTTATCGACCAGAAACTCAACGGTTCCGGCGTTGGAATAGTTGACGGCCCGGCCCAGCTGGAGGGCATAGTCGTAGAGTTTCTGCCTGGTTTCGGGGCGCAGCCCAAACGAGGGAGCCACTTCTACCACCTTCTGAAACCGCCGTTGCACCGAGCAGTCGCGTTCGTAGAGGTGAATCAGGTTGCCGTGGGTGTCGCCCAGCAGCTGCACCTCAATGTGTTTGGGGTCTTCAATGAATTTCTCAAGAAAAATGGTGTCGTCGCCAAAAGCGTTTTTGGCTTCGTTTTTGGCTTCGTTAAAAGCTTTCTCAAAGTCGTCGGAGTTGCGCACCACGCGCATACCGCGCCCGCCACCGCCGGCAGCGGCTTTCACCATAACGGGGAAGCCAATCCGTTCGGCCTCGCGCTGCGCCCGGGCGGCTGTCATGTTTTCTTCGAGCGAATCGGGAATCAGGGGTACACCGGCTTTGCGGGCGAGGTTTTTGGCGCGCACTTTATCGCCCAGTGCCTCCATGGCTTCGGGCGATGGCCCCACAAAAATGATGTTTTCATCGCGGCACCGCCGGGCCAGCGTCACATTCTCCGACAGAAACCCGTAGCCGGGGTGAATGGCATCGATTTTATGGCGTTTGGCCAGCATAATAACGCCCTCAATGTCTAAATAAGGCTTGAGGGGTTCTTCGTCGCGCCCAATCTGGTAGGCTTCGTCGGCCTTGTAGCGGTGGAGCGAATAGCGGTCTTCGTAGGTATAAACGGCAACGGTGGTGATGCCCAGTTCGGTGGCGGCCCGCATGACGCGGATGGCAATTTCGCCCCGGTTGGCCACCAGCAGGCGTTTGATAGGACGGATATAATCTTTCATAGTTTTCAACAAAATCAACTTTAGGCGGTGCGCTTCTCAAACGATGGGGCAAGATTGTTGAAAATTTGTTAAAACGGGCATGAAGCCGTAGAAACGTTGGAAAGAAATGGGTTTTGGCCTGGTCTCCGCTGCCGGGCGTTGAGAAGACCGGTTCTGCTGATGCTGATAGAGGTGGTTAGTGGGGCCACCTGTTCGGCTCGCCGATAGCCGGGAAGCAGCAGGGCACCCGGTCATCCTGAAGAAACGTGGTGGCATCTGACACCGACGTGACCTGTAAAATAAAGAGTGCCAACCGCAGCCACTATCGGTTTGATAAGCGAACTTTGACCAATGTGCTGGTGCTGTCTGTATATTGGAGATAAGCGGGCTTACACGAGTGCCTGCATCTGAGGTTGCTTATGTAACGGGTGGCACGCATAAGAAAAAAGCCTGAACCAGAAAAAATAGGCTACCGGCTTCATGCGTTAACTGATTATATTCCTGCCGTATGCTCCGCCGACTACCGCCCATTATTCAGTTTATTTTTGTCAGCATGATTGGGATCTTCCTGGGAACGGTGGCGGGTCTGGTCAACGAGTTTTTGCAGAAACCTTTCCGCGCTGCCGATGCCGTGGTGTGGGTGTTTCTGCTGGTTATCAGCGGGGTTATTATTGCGCTGATTGTGCTATTTGGCCGCAATAAGTTAGGGTAATCGTATCAAAACAGACCTTTCATGAAAACCAGTGCGTTCGTTCTTTTCCTGGCGACTGGGTTGCTGGGTCTGGCAGTCAACCGGCAACTGGGTCCAAAATAAATTTTTGATGATTTTTCAACGACAAGCAAGACGGTCCCGGCACATTTATTGCGCGTGACTGAGCCGGTGCTGGCGGAGGTTGATAAGGTGGGTCATAACCAGCCCGGCCGACGCTGCGTAACCCAGCAGGTGAAAGGCTTCGTTGACATCTTCGAGCAGAATGGCCACGGCAAACAGGGCCAGAAATCCCCATAAAGCCCGCTTAACGAACAATGAATGGTTGGCCCTCGTGGCGAAATAAACCGCAATGATGTTTATCCCCATAAACACATAGTCTAAACTCAGGTAGCCAATGCGCAGGTGGTCGTGGTGAAGGACGGCCGTGGTCAGGAGCAACACGGGTGTAACCAAACAATGAACAAGGCACAGCACCGAGCCGGTGATACCGATGTAGTCGGCTTTGCGGGAAAGGAAGTCTGTTTTCATAAGCAGGGCACAAAAATACGATGGGTTCGCCAATCGTCTGTTCTGCTAACCTGCTTTTGTGCAACTTAGTTGCGAAAAAGAACCCTATTTACGAAACGGCCCCAATGGGCGGCTCAATTTGCCTGGCTCAGCAGCGAATAGCCCATCAGTTTGCCGTTTTTGTTGTAGGTCTCCGACTTTATGTCCAAAATCTGTTTACTGGCCCGGTAGCTGACAACGCGCATGGTTCCCCGGATGGGAATGCCCATCACACGATTGGTAAAACTCAGGTCCGATGTAATTTTATGCGTGTCGAACGTACCGGCGGGGGTGGTTACCGGCTGCTGGCCTTCGATCAGGCGATTGCTCATGGTCATGCTCATTTCCATCAGGGTGCTGCCGTTGCTAATAAAGTCGGCTTCCATCTGGCCATCGGGCAGTTTCTGGCCCACGCTTAGGGTGCCGGGATACACAAGCTGGTTGGTCTTCATTTTCAGCTGGGCATCTTTCATACCTGCGTTTTGCATACTTTGGGCCATGCCCGAGAGGTCGGCCATCAGCTCGTTGCCCGTGCAGGTATACCGGATGGTGTAGGGCAACTGCTGTTTTCCTTTGTCGTCCTGCATCCGGGCCGTCATATCAACTAAGGTGCTGCTACCTTCCCGGCGCACATTGTCTACCGTATAATTAACTTTGCCGGTGAGTTTGTCTTTGGCACTAAACATCGACATCTCGAAGGTTTGGCCCGTTTTTAGGGTAACACCCATGCACGACTGGGCGGGGCAGATAGTGCTGAACAAACAGGCTGCCAGGTAGCAGAAAAACAGCGTTTTCATTGGGTATAAATGTTTAAAAGTGTTTTTTTGATGGAGCACCAAAGATAGTTATTCTGCTTATTCACAGGCCCAACTCTTGAGGGAACGGAGATGTTGATCGAATCAGGACCGGATGTCTCCGGTAATGCATCATTTAATCAGGCCCACACCATGCTGATTACGCCCATCAGCATAATCAGTTTGCAAAGCGTGCTGAGGTAACCAAAGTCGCGCCGGGTATCGGCAAATACGAGCCGGTAGGTGAAATAGGTAATGGGGATCAGCAGCAGGAGAAAAATAAGGCTCAGGTGCTGATTTCCCAGCGAATCGGCAATCAGAAACAGGGTCATAATAAACGATCCAATGAGCACGTAGAGCAGGTATTTGGTTCGGCGCAGGCCCCACACAATGGGTAAGGTGCGGCACCCGAAGCGGGCATCGCCCCGGATGTCCTGCATGTCCTTAATGATTTCCCGGATGAGCGAAATGCCGAACGAAAAAAGGGCGTAGATAAGTAGCATCTGCGCATTTTGACGGTAATAGACGGCCAGCGCAATGAACGACAGGGCTGTCAGCAGTGAAATGACGATGTTGCCAATCAGCGGTTGCCGCTTGAAGCGGGCCGAATAAAACCACAGCAACGACACCGATACCACGTCGATCAGGAAAACCCATTTGCTCAGATAAAGTCCAATCAGGCAGCCCGCCACGTTCAGCAACTGATGCGCTGCCAGGGCAACCCGGCGTTTGAGATACCGCCCAATAACCACGCGCCCGGGCTTGTTGACGAGGTCGATTTTAACGTCGAAGTAATCGTTGATAATATAGCCCCCGGCCGCAATGCAAACCGTCGACAGCGAAAGCAGCCAGATGGTTGGGTCGGTCAGCACCCGGAGCCAGTCGGCGCGGGAACCGTTGGGTTCTGGCCCCACCAGAAAAATGCGGGCCAGAAATTGTGTCAGTACCACAATCAGCAGGTTCTGCACCCGAATGAGCCGCAAAAAGCCGAAAACAAAGGCCGGGAAAGGAATGGGCTGCCGCACGACCATGACTACTTTTTGCCAAAAATACGAAAAAAAGCAACCTAAGCAGGGCGAAGCAGACAGATAGCAACGAAAGGGTGCAATCAAGGATAAAACAGTCTTGTCTTTTTTTTGCCGACTTCCTTTTCGTTTTTCTGCGGGATTCTTTTCGCTTTCGTTTGTTGTTCAGTTACAAACCGTTTCCGGGCCCCGTGGCTCACTCGCATGAAAATTGGCATTGTTTGCTATCCAACCTTCGGGGGCAGTGGCGTTGTAGCAACCGAACTGGGCAAAGCACTGGCCCAAAACGGCCACCAGATTCACTTCATCACCTATCAGCAACCACCCCGGCTCGACTTTTTCAACGAAAACGTTTTCTACCACGAAGTTAACGTACCGTCGTATCCGCTGTTTCAGTACGCTCCCTACGAGTCGGCCCTGACCAGCGAAATGGTCAACGTGGTGCTGAACGAAAATGTTGATCTGCTGCACGTTCACTACGCCATCCCACACGCGTCGGCGGCTTATATGGCCAAAATGATTTTGCGCTCGCAGGGACGTAATGTGCCGGTGGTGACCACGCTGCACGGCACCGATATTACCCTGGTAGGCAAAGATGCTTCCTACGAACCCGTGGTTACTTTCAGCATCAACGAGTCGGATGGCGTAACGGCGGTGTCGGAAAACTTGCGGCAGGATACCTACGCGCATTTTAACGTACACCGCGAAATTGAAGTCATTCCCAATTTTGTTGACCTGGAACGGTTCAAGCGCCAAAAGAAAGAGCATTTCAAGAAAGCCATTTGCCCCAATGGCGAAAAGCTCATCGTACATACGTCCAACTTTCGGCGTGTTAAACGCATCGACGATGCGGTGATGATGTTTTATCACGTGCAACAGCAGATTCCGGCCAAACTCCTGCTGGTGGGCGACGGTCCCGAACGCGCCCGCATTGAGCGGCTCGTGCGCGAACTGGGCATCTACGATCAGGTGCGGTTTCTGGGTAAGTTAGATGCCGTGGAGGAGGTGCTGTTGCACGTGATAAAACA
>JAYVAP010000449.1:0-3856 GCA_043750915.1 Spirosoma sp.
TTTTCCTGCTCTGCACACCAGATACAACCCGACTCGTCGAAGGTTGGACCCTCAGGAAAGTGTAACGCTGTGGCCAGCACACGAATCTTATCCATAATAAAATTCAGATTGCGATTTACTGAATATGGTACGCACTTATTGTGCCGGGTTGCTGGTAGAATCCATCAGACCCAAAAAGTGCGTAATTTCCTGATAGATACCCGGTCATTTATACGTCAGGTCAGTCAGTCGTTCGGATAAGTAGATTACGCCACCCGTATATATTGCTGCCCTATTGTGCCTAACTATACCAGTCAGGTTGCCGTTTTGTTCATAATATCCGCTTACATTCCAGTGAGTAGTCTCTGAGTCTCTTTGGAATGTAAGCTTATTGTAGCGAAGCGGGTATTATTCTGAGAATAGTTTGTACCTTGACAGGGTAAACTAACCGGTTCAGCCATGACGTTCGATTATATCATTGTAGGGGCTGGCTCAGCGGGCTGCGTGCTGGCACGCCGACTTTCTGCCGATCCCACCGTATCGGTGTTGTTGCTGGAGGCAGGTGGCCCCGACACGAAGCTGGAACTACATATCCCGGCGGCTTATTCCAAATTAAACGGTACGGCCGTGGACTGGGGGTTCTGGACGGAGCCGCAAACGGCCCTTAACGGTCGGCGAATGTATCAGCCACGCGGCAAAACCCTGGGCGGCTGTAGCTCGACCAATGCCATGGCCTACGTGCGTGGCAACCGGCACGACTACGACGACTGGGCGGCCATGGGCAACGCGGGTTGGGCCTATGCCGATGTGTTGCCGTACTTTATCCGCTCGGAGCACAACCAGCAAATCGACCGGCTCGATGCCCGCTACCACGGCCAGAATGGCCCCCTGAACGTAACTTTTGCTACGCGCTTCCGTACCCCCCTGGCCGATGCCTTCGTTGAATCGTGCCAGCAAACCGGCATTCGCGCTAACCACGACTATAATGGTGCGGAGCAGGAAGGAACCGGCTTTTTCCAGTTTACGATCAAAGATGGCAAGCGGCACAGCGCGGCCACGGCGTTTTTGAAACCCGCCCTCAACCGCCCCAACCTGACCGTTATTACCCGCGCCATGACCAGGCAGGTAATCCTGAAAAACGACCGCGCCACGGGTGTCGAGTTCATAACGGGTAAAAACCAAACGCAGCGGGCCACCGCCACGAAGGAGGTGATTTTGTCGGCGGGGGCTTTTCAGTCGCCCCAGTTGCTGATGTTGTCGGGTATTGGCCCCGCCAATGCCCTGCGGCAGGCGGGGGTTGCGCTTAAAAAAGAGTTGGCAGGCGTGGGGCAAAACCTCCAGGATCACGTGTTTTCGGGCGTTAGCAGCCTGTGTTCGCAGCGGGGTATCTCGTCCAATTTCCACCTCAAGCCGCTGAATCAGCTGAAAGCCTTAGGCCAGTATTTCCTCGCCAAAAAAGGCCCCATGACCATCAGCCCGCTTGAAGCAGTGGCGTTCCTGAAAACTGACCCGGCCATGGATCGGGTGGATATGCAGTTTCACTTTGCACCGGTTCACATGGGCGACGACTATAAAACCGACATGTATGACCTCGGCACCTGGCCCACCACCGATGGCTACACCATTTTGCCAACGCTGCTGAAACCAAAAAGTGTCGGCTATATTGGTCTGCGGTCGGACAATCCGCTCGATGCACCCGTGATTCAGCCCAATTACCTGACGCACGAAGACGACCGGCGGGTGCTGATCCGGGGCATCAGGCAGGCATTGGCGGTGATGAATGCCGATGCGTTCGGGCCGTATCGGCAACGAATTCAAACGCCCACCGACCATACCTCGGACGATGGTATCTGGCAGCATATTCTGCAACAGCTCGAAACGGTGTATCACCCCGTGGGGACCTGCAAAATGGGTGTTGCCACCGATGAGATGGCCGTTGTTGATGCCGACTTGCGGGTTCGCGGCATTGAGGGGTTGCGCGTGGTGGATGCATCGGTGATGCCCTCGATTGTGTCGGGCAACACCAACGCGCCGGTGTTCATGATTGCCGAAAAAGCCGCCGATCTCATTCTGGGCCAGCAGTTGGCAGCCGTAGCAAAAGAGACTATTGCGGGCTGATCAGGCTACTTATAACCTCACCAGTTTATCGATGTTTCGCTCCACAATTTCAATTACAACCACGTCGGGATGTTCGGCCTGCACCTGTTTCAGGTTGAGCCGGTAGCTACGCACAACGTACACCTCGCGGAAATAGCCGGGCACAAACTGGTTCATGGTGTAGCTGAACGAATCGCCCAGCAAAAATAGCTTGGGGCTGGTTTTGTTGTCCGTAACGAAACGTTCGGTTGGCAGATTCATTTCGGGGTTGGGCTTGCTGTCCAGCTTTCGGGGGCGCAAATGAGCCGCTGGTTCGATCTGGTAATTGACTGAATCGAAAAGTTGGTTCTGCGCCAGCATAAGTACCAAATCACCCTGAGTTCCATCTTTGGGCTGAATTCGGTAGTTGGCCAGTTGGGGCGTGGGCATCCGGGGAAAATCCTGCCTGACCCGCTCGGCCAGCCCCATGGAGGCAACCAGGGAGCCGAAATCATTCCAGTGCGTGTCGGTCTGGCAGTAAGTGACGTTGATGGCTTTGGCGGCCCGCAACCGCTCCCGAACATCCACAAACGGGATACTCGTGTGTTGCGCCAGGTGGTGTTTCAGGCGGTCGAAATTAGAGGCTGACTGCCGCGTTTTGAGGTAGTCGGGGACGTTTTCGGGGTAAATCGTGTACGAATCGGGGGCCACCAGCACGTAGAGCCGGGTGCCCTGTTGGGCCAGTTGCTGCTGGTAATGGATGAGCCGGTTGCTGATCGAATCCAGTGTGGCTGCCGACAGGGGCTGCAATCCCCGATACTGATTGACAACCATGTTATGGCTGTTTCCGGGAAAGAACCAGCCGTTTTTGCCAACCACTACTTTTTCGGGCAGGGGAGAAACGCCCAGTACGTTATACTTCCAGTGACTATACTGGTAAAACAGCGCATTGCGCCAGCCAAAATTCTCTTTGTAATACAGCCCAAACTGGCTGATGAAGGTTCTTACGTGCGGAAACTTAAACGTTGGAAACGGAGCCAGAATACGCTTTTCGGTACTCTTGAAACCCGCCGACAACCCCCGCCACTGATCGAGCACGGGCAGCAGGAGCAGGGCCGCAAAGCCAACACCCGTGACCATAAACCGGTAACGGCTGGCCGGTGGACCCGGATTGCTGCGGGGCCGGGTGGGGTCCAAATCGGGCGGCTGGCGGTTGAAATCGTTCCGTGAGGGCATGATGGGTAACGTTAGAATCGAAAGTAAATAAACGGGTTGTAGGTGTCGGCGGCCAGATACATGACGGCCAGGATAAACAGGCCAAACAACCCAAAAGCGTAGGTCGAATCGAGCAGCAGCCGGGCCGGGCCGTAGGTTAACCGGGTCTGCAACTGTTGCCAGCCTTTCTGAAACCAATGATAAACGGGTGTTGCCAGCAAAAGGCCCAGCAGCAGGGCCGCAACCACCTCCGTGTTGAGCAACACCACGGGCGGGTAGGCTAGGTTGGCACCCGTTGGTGGGGCTGCACCAGCCATTTTTCGGAGGTAGGCCAGCCCGGCGGCCAGGGTATCGGCGCGAAAAAAGACCCATCCCACCATCACCACCAGCAGCGTGTAGGCGTGGGCAATGGGTGCCCATATTTTCCCCAGCCACTTGCCTATTCCTGCCCGCTCGATGAGTAGAAAAAGCCCGTGATACAGCCCCCAGACAATGAAACTCCAGCTGGCCCCGTGCCACAAACCCGTTACAAAAAACACAATCAGCAGGTTGCGGTAGGTGCGGGCATTGCTGCCCCGGCTGCCCC
>JAYVAP010000450.1:0-2529 GCA_043750915.1 Spirosoma sp.
GGCGTTCGACGCACTCACCCCCGGTTATGATGATCCCATTGACGATTATTCGGTCAATTACCTCAAAGGCCGTGCGCTGGCCGGTTTAAAACAGTACCAGCCGGCCATTGCGGCCTACACCATCGCTATTGACACCCGCGAAAAACGGCACGGATCCGAATGGGTCGATTACCGGTATCGGGTGGCCAGAAGCGTGTCGTATCTGGCCTTGAACAAAAGCGACAGTGCCTTGCTGGATCTGCACAAAGCCCTCAAAAACTACCCTAAAAGTGCGATGGCCCATTATCACCGGGGACGGGCTTTGTGGCAGCTCAACCGAACGGCTGAGGCACAAAATGCCCTTCGGGATGCGTTGTTCTTTGTGCGGGGCGAGCCTTTTGAGCGCGATTTTTATTACGAACAGCCAGATGCCGCGTACGAAACGCAGATCGAACTGTTGCTAAAGGAAATAAGCAAATAAACCCCAGATGCCACGGGAAGCGTCGATGAGTCAAACTGAACCGGGCAAACGCCTGCTCTAACACCTCCCCAGCCCAACCCCCACTAACCCAATGAGCTTTCTTCGGCCCCTTTTTTTTGCCCTTCGTTTGTGGTTTGCCCTCGCAGCTTTTGTGGGGCTATTTGTGGCGGCATACGCTTTTCCGGGGCTGTTTTCCTTTGTGCAGCTGGGGTTTGTGGTATTTCTGGTGCTCATTGGGCTGGATGGATGGCTGCTGTTTCGGCCGCTGTCTGCCCGCCGGGGAAGCCCTTTTTTTGCCCGGCGCGACGTGCCCGACCGGCTCTCCAACGGCGACGAAAACCCGCTTACTATCTATCTCGAAAACCGCTACGGGTTTTCCGTCGACGTGGAGGTCATCGACGAAATTCCGTTTCAGTTTCAACGGCGCAATGTCCTGTTCCGTGCCCGGCTTGGCGTGGGCCAGACCGAATCCATACGTTACGAATTACGGCCCACGCGCCGGGGCGAATACAGCTTCGGGGCCGTCAACGTATTTGCTTTATCGCCGTTGGGGTTGCTCAAACGGCGGTTTCAGTTCGGGGCGAATCGGCTGGTAGCCGTGTACCCGTCGTTTTTGCAGATGCGGCACTATGCGCTGCTGGCTGCCACCAATCGCCTGAACGAAGTGGGCGTGAAGCGCATTCGGCGGATAGGCCACAGCATGGAGTTTGAGCAGGTGCGCCCCTACACCACCGGCGACGATGTGCGGACGGTGAACTGGAAAGCCACCGCCCGCCGGACAGACCCGCGCGGAGTATCGTTGCAGGTGAATGCCTACCAGGATGAACGCGCCCAACCGGTCTATTGCCTGATCGACAAGGGCCGGGTGATGCAATCGCCTTTTGCCGGGTTAACCCTGCTGGACTATGCCATCAATGCCAGTTTGGTGCTCAGTTCGATTGCGTTGCAGAAACAGGACCGGGCCGGCATACTGACCTTCTCGGACCATATTGGCCAGTTGCTGCCCGCCGAGCGTCGTTCGGGGCAGATGCTTCGGATTATGGCATTGCTCTACCGACAGAAGACCCGGTTTATGGAAACTGATTATGAGTCTCTGTATGCCAGTGTTCGCACAAACATCCGCCAGCGCAGCCTGCTGTTGCTTTTCACCAATTTCGACACGGTGAGTGCCCTGCATCGGCAGTTACCTTACCTGCGCCGGATGGCCAGAGAGCACCTGCTGCTGGTAATTTTCTTCGAGAACACCGAACTGAGCAGCCTCATCAATGAGCCCGTTGCCGACACTGAAGGTATTTATCTGAAAACAATTGGGGAGAAATTTGCCTTCGAGAAAAAGCAGATCGTGAAAGAGCTGGCCCGCTACGGCATTCAGGCGATCCTGACGGCCCCGAAAAACCTGACCGCCAACACCGTTAACAAATACCTGGAGCTAAAAGCACGAGGCATGATTTGAATCGTCTTTTCCGTTAAATAACCCATTGACTACTAAGGCTTTATTGATTCGTAGTTGGACTTGATACGCCCCATTTCCGTGGACAGAAACACCTGAAGCTGGCGGTTGAAGGCATCTTTTTCCTCATCAGACAGCGCGGCATAGACCTCTTTTAATTCCTGGTTGATGGCAGCCCGGTCGGCATCGGTGGGGGCGTTGATGGACCGGATGTGGTATCGCCGAAAGTTGTAATCAGTCATTGCGTTGGTTCGGCTTCGTCGGGCAAATCGGCAAAAATAGTATCTAACGAAACGGAATTTCCATCGATCATCATGGTATTATTGAGCTGGGAATAGGCGGTTTCGAGCCATACGTTGGCCTGTTCAGTTCGGCGGCACACGCGCACTTCGCGCTCGAAAGGATCGACAAAAACAATTTCCTGAATGGTGCTTATTTGTTCATATTTCCGGCGCTTGGCCCCCAAATCATAGTTCAAGGTTGATTCAGACAAGACTTCGACAATTAGGTAGGGATTGGTAATAATAGACCGCGATTTGCCCTGATAAACCGGTTTTCCCTTCACCACCAGCACATCCCCGTTATAATGTCCTCTCTTGGCTTCTTTACGAATACCTGC
>JAYVAP010000451.1:0-3483 GCA_043750915.1 Spirosoma sp.
GTGGTCGAAAACTACGAAGACTGGCTCAACGACCCCAAAATGGATAGCCCCGTGATGTCGCACCAGCTGATGCGCAAAAAGGTGTTCCCATTAGTACACTCGGCTGCCTCCGGCGAGCCCCCGCTATTTTTCCTCCTCATCGACAACCTGCGCTACGACCAGTGGAAAATTATTGAGCCCCTGCTGATGGAGTATTTCACGGTGGAAGAAGAATCGTCGTACTACTCCATTCTGCCCACCACAACGAGTTTCGCCCGGAACGCCATTTTTTCGGGTATGATGCCCAGCGAGATGGAACGCAAACACCCCGACCTGTGGGTGAACGACGACAGCGAAGACGAAGGGCTCAACAACCACGAAGACGAGTTCCTGCGTCGGCAACTGACCCAGAGCCGCCTGGACGTGAAAATGTCGTACCACAAAATCCTGAACGTCAATCAGGGAAAGTCGCTGGTCGATAATTTCAACAACCTGTTACAAAATCAGTTAAATGTGGTGGTCTACAATTTTGTGGACATGTTGAGCCATGCCCGCACTGATATGGCCATGATTAAGGAGCTGGCCCCTGACGAGTCGGCCTACCGGTCGATCACCAAATCGTGGTTTCTGCACTCGCCCCTGCTGGAGTTTATTCAGAAGATAGCGGCCAAAGGCGGTCGGCTCATCGTGACTACCGACCACGGCATGATTCGGGTGCAGAAACCGGCCAAAATTGTTGGGTATCGCGAAACCAATACGAATCTGCGCTACAAACAGGGCAAAAATTTAGGGTTCGACGACAACAACCACCTCTTTGTGGGGCGGAAGCCGGAGCGGCTTTTTCTGCCTAAGCCGCACGTATCGACCGCCTACGTGTTCACGCTCGAAGATTATTTCTTTGCTTATCCCAACAACTACAATTACTATGTGAACCACTACCGCAACACCTTTCAGCACGGGGGCGTGTCGCTGGAGGAAATGGTGATTCCGTTTGCGTATCTGAAGGCGAAATAGCGTGATGGAGTGGGTGGGGTCATTACCCCATCAACTCCACCACCTGCCCGTCCTGGCAACGCAGCACGCGGGCGGGATACTTGTTGAGCAGTTCGTAGTTGTGGGTGGCCATGAGCACGGCGGTGCCCGCGTTGTTGATGGCCTGAAACACTTTCATGATCTGGTCCGAAACGGCCGGGTCGAGGTTGCCCGTTGGCTCGTCGGCAATCAGAATCTGGGGTTCGTTGAGCATGGCGCGGGCCACCACCACCCGTTGCTGCTCGCCCCCCGAGAGTTGGTGGGGCATCTTTTTCTGGGCCGTTCCTAAGCCCACCTGCATCAGCACGTCGGCAATGCGGTTGTTCATGTCGGTTTTATCTTTCCAGCCGGTCGCTTTCAGCACGAACTTCAGGTTTTCTTCTACCGAACGGTCGAAGAAGAGTTGAAAATCCTGAAAAACGATGCCTATTTTCCGGCGTAGCTGCGGCACGTCGCTGGGTTTGAGCGCGTCGAGTGAATAACCGGCTACAAACCCTTTGCCGTTCTGAAGCCATAAGTCGGCATAGAGGATTTTGAGCAACGACGATTTGCCGCTGCCCGTGCGCCCGATGAGGTACGCAAAATCACCTTTGTTGATCTGGAAAGACACATCGCCGAGCACTAATTTCTGCCCCTGGTAGATGTCGGCGTGGTCGAGGCTAAGAACGGGTTCGGTAGAGAACATACAATCGGTTTGGCTTTTGTGCGGTTCCCTACCGGAACGGGGAACCGCACAAAAGCATTTATTTTTTCACGGGTAGATTTGCTTTTTCATGGTCGGCCAGGAATTTGGCCAGACCGCTGTCGGTAAGTGGGTGGTTAAGCAGAGATTTAATGACGCTGAGCGGGGCCGTGATGACATCGGCACCAATTTCGGCACACTGAATCACGTGCATCGGGTGGCGTACCGATGCGGCCAGCACCTCGGTGGTATAGCCGTAGTTGGTGAAAATAGTCACAATCTGCTCGATCAGGGCAATGCCGTCGGTCGAGATATCGTCTAAGCGGCCCACAAACGGCGACACATACGCAGCCCCTGCCTTAGCGGCCAGCAGGGCCTGGCCAGCCGAGAAAATAAGGGTACAGTTGGTGCGGATACCTTTTTCGGAGAAGTACTTGATGGCCTTGACGCCGTCGCCGGTCATGGGTACCTTCACCACAATGTTCTCATCGAGTTCGGCCAGCTCTTCGCCTTCAATAATCATTTCTTCGTACTTGATCGAAATGACTTCGGCACTGATATCGCCATCCACGATTTCGCAGATTTGTTTGTAGTGGCGCATCACGTTGTCCTTGCCGGTAATGCCTTCTTTGGCCATCAGCGATGGGTTGGTTGTTACGCCGTCGAGGATGCCCATGTCCTGGGCCTCGCGAATGTCGGCCAGATTGGCCGTGTCAATGAAAAACTTCATGGGGATGTTCGGTTATTATGTGCGTTCCGTCTTCAATTTTGCAGACGTGAATGTAGGTATCTTTACCTGTTTGGGCTTTATATTGTTTTGTAATCTGGTCTGTGAAGGCATCGAGGGCTTCCTGACGCACTAAATTGATGGTGCAGCCGCCAAAGCCGCCCCCCATCATGCGGGCACCGAGCACACCGGGCAGTGGCCGGGCAATGCCGACGAGGGTGTCTAATTCGGGGCAGCTCACCTCATACCACCGGCTCAGCCCCTCGTGCGAACCATACATGAGTTGCCCAAACGCGTCGATGTCATTGGCTTCGAGGGCAGCAACGCCATCGAGCAACCGCTGGTTTTCCTGAACTACGTAGGCACACCGGCGGTAAATGAGCGGCTGGGTATCGCGCAGGTGCCGGTCGAGCATGGTCATGGTCACGTCGCGCAGGCTGTGGATATCGGGGTAAAAAGTTTTCAGAAACCGCACGCCTGATTCGCACTGGGCCCGGCGCGTGTTATATTCCGATGTTACTAAAGAATGCTGTACCCGGCTGTCGCACAGCACGATACGAATGCCGTTCATGTGCAGGGGCGCATAAGTATAGTCTAAGGAGCGGCAGTCGAGTTTGATAACGTGACCGGCACGCCCCATCATGCTGGCAAACATGTCCATGATGCCCACTTTGGCCCCCACAAAGTCGTTTTCGGCCCGTTGCGAGATTTTTACCAAGGCAAGTCGGTCCAGGCCGGACTGATAGAGTTCGTTGAGGGCGAAGCCAACGCCGTTTTCGAGTGCCGCCGACGACGACAGGCCCGCGCCCATGGGAATGGTGCCGCCAAAAACGCAGTTGAAACCGCCCACCGGATGCCCCGCCCGCCGAAACTGCGCCACCACGCCAAGCAGGTAATCGGCCCAGGTGTAGGTGGGGGTGAGGGCATTGAGCGAGCCAATGTGGGTTTCCTGCAGGTCGTGGGCCAGCAGGTGAATTTGCCCGTCGGGGCGCGGCCCAACGGCTAAGTAAATGGCTTTGTCGATGGCAGCGGGCAACACAAAACCTTCGTTATAGTCGGTGTG
>JAYVAP010000452.1:0-3853 GCA_043750915.1 Spirosoma sp.
CCACAAACCACCAGCCTCCGCAAAATCGTCAGAATCAAAATGACCCCGCAGGCCGGGGGGGTGCTGGTCTCGCTCGATATTCCGGTGATGGCCCCCAATCAGCCTGGAAATCAGTTTGTTACCTTTGAGCGGGTATACGCCCAGGCCATTGGTGCGCAGAACACGACGGCCCCCGCCGAAGCCACCAACGAAGGCATCATTGTCGAGAATTCGTTTACGGTCAATATTTATCCGTTTGTGCGGTCGGGCAGCGTAACGGTGCCCGCCGACTACCGGGTGCAGTTGATCGAGTCGGGTTTCGACAGCCAGAATACCTACGGACTGACCTATTTCAACCAGCTGACCAATGGGCCGGTGGCCCCTGAGTCGACGCATCAGCGCACGGTTCGCCAGCAAAACACGGATGGATCGAGCGTGTACTATGTGATGCGCCAGGAGTTCGATTACGTGCAGACCAACATCCGCGCCGATGGTCGGGAACTGAACGGCGTACTGATTCCGCGCTGGCAACGCTACGACGGCGGCAGCAAGCAGTTTGAGTTTTCGGTCGATTTTGGCACGACCAATACCCACGTGGAATATAAAGTGGACGGGGGCGCACCCCGCCCGTTCGACGTGGCCGAGCTAACGCCACAGGTAGCCACGCTGGTGGCCCCGGCGCAGTATAACCCGGCCCTGTTTGAGCTGTTTCTGCTCTACGACCTGGAATTCGTCCCGCCAACCATCGGTCCCGGCCGGCCCGACAATTTCCCGACGCGTACGGCCATTGCCGAGCCAATGAACCTGAGTTTCAACCAGCAAACGCAGGCACTGGCCGATTTTAATATTCCGTTTTATGTGGAGCGGCAACCGGCAGGCTCCAACCGCATCACCACCAACCTGAAATGGGCCAAAAGCAGCGATCAGACCGAACGGCGCGTGGAGGCTTTTCTGGAAGAACTGCTGATGCTGATTAAAAACAAAGTCCTGACCGAAGGCGGTAATCTGTCCCAGACCACGGTCTACTGGTTTTTTCCGGCCAGTATGACACCCGGCCGCGTAAGTCAGCTGCGGGCCGACTGGCAACAGCTCTACGAACGCTACATTGGCGGGTCGGCGGGGCGGTTGCGTGAGGTGTCGGAATCGGTAGCTCCGTTTTATTATTACAAGCAAAATCCCACCCTGAGCGCATCGGCCCGGCCGGTTATCAACGTCGATATTGGCGGTGGCACCTCCGACGTGGTCGTTTACGAGCGCAACGAACCCAAACTGCTGACCTCCTTCCGGTTTGCGGGCAATGCCATCTACGGCGACGCTTTCAGCGAATATGGCGCGGCCAGCCACAACGGTTTCGTCAGGAAATATGCCGACAAAATTCAGACGCTCTTAGACAGCCAGAGCCTGGGAAACCTGAGCGACAACAACCGGCGGATGCTGGACACCAACCGATCGGAAGATATTATGGCGTTTTGGTTTTCGATCGAAAAAAGCAACGACGTAAAGGCCAAAAGTATGCTGTCCTTCAATGGGATGCTGGCCAAAGACGAGGATCTGAAGGTGGTATTTGTCCTGTTCTACACGGCCCTGCTCTATCATATTGCGCGGCTGATGAAACACCGGGGTATTGGCTTGCCAGGGGCACTTACCTTTAGCGGAACTGGCTCCAAGCTGCTCACCATCATCAGCTCGGACGATACCATGCTGGGCAAACTGGCGCGGACTATCTTCGAGAAAGTCTATGACCAGACTTATGACACAAGTGGCCTGACGTTGTTTTATGAGCGAAAAGGTCCGAAAGAAGTGACCTGCAAAGGTGCCCTGATGCAACCCGCTAACAGCCGCCCCGTTGATACCGAAGCGATCAGCTACGTGTATCCGGCTACGTTCAACGACGAGTTTTCGACGCTGTCCTACACCGATCTGCGCAAGCCCGAAGTAGTCGATGCGTTGCTGAAAGAAACCAATGCGTTCATCGATTTCTTCTTCGCGCTGAACCAGCAATTTAGTTTTGCCCGGAATCTGAACGTGTCAGCCCGGTCGTTGGTGGTGGCGCAGCAGGAATTACGGACGCACTTAGACACGTCGCTCATGGACGGCATTCAGCGCAAGGAAAGCGACGTATCGGCCGAGACCAGTGGTATGGCCGACGCGCTGGGTGCGCCCATTGAGGAAACCTTATTTTTCTACCCGCTCATTGGAGCCATCAATAAATTAGCCAACGCCCTGGCGTAGTGCCCGAGCAGGCTACTACCCAAAACGGCTCCCCGTATATGCTGAAACAAACCATCATAATCTTTCTGGCAGCCCTGGGGTCTGCCTCGCCGACCGTGGCGCAGGATGCCAATCGGGCGGCTGTCGACACGCTGACGAAAGACGTAGCACTGGCCGTGTTTGCCAACATACAGCGGCAACAGGACCAACTCAAAGCAGTGGAAATCTACGGACGGCTACTGAACTGTGGCGACGGTTGCGACCCGCTGGTGGTGATTCGGGAGGTGGGCAGCTGGGATCAGGTCGGCGCGAAGATGGAAGAACTGGGAAAACTGAAGCTGACCGCTTCCTTTCTGGCTATGTCGCCCGCCGGTGCCAATGCGGCCATCCGCCGGGAACTGGCCCGGTTTTATACGCGCTACAAAGCCGACAAAAACTACGGCGTTCCGCTCAACGCGGGCGTGCAGGCGCAGATACTGGCAAAGATCGACGCGCTGCTGCCACCCGCCATTGCGGCAGTACCAAACCCGGCGGTAACCGACAAGGCCACCAATGCGCCGACCGCCGACGTTGACGGGCCATCCGGTAACGATGGTATCGACCCCAACGCTATTCAGATTAGCCAGCTGAAGCGGGCTGTGAAAGAGGAACAGGAAAATAAGCTCTGGATGATTATACTAAGTGCAATTGCCGGTTTGCTGGTGGGCGCGGCTGGCGTTTACTTCGCGCTGTACCGCGTGCTGAAACAGGAAACCAACCGGCTCAGAGACGATAATGCCAAACTGAGCCGCGAACTGGATGGGGCTCGGCGCACCAAAGCCACCAACGAATCGCGCCAGCCACAGCCCGAAAATCGAAAACGGCCCGATGCCCAACCCCCACAACCCCGCCCGGCCGCTGAGCCGCTGACCCCGCCAGCCGGTATTGGCACCGGCCTGGCAGTGCCCGGTGCGCCAGTTTCGAACGAAGCGGGCACCGCTGCGGCAGCGGCTGCTACGGTAGTTCCTGCCCCGGCACCCGTTGCCGCAGCGGTGCCACCGCCTGCCCGCAGCGAGGTGTTTTACTTTCCACCCCCGGACCCAAACGGTCAGTTCGACAGTGCGCAACGGTCCGACATGCTCTCGCCCGAATCGGCATACCGGTTCAGCACAACGGCGGGCGCGTTGGCAACGCAGCCGGTTGATGCGGCTCTGTTTCGGTTCGAGGCTGAGCCGGGTCGCGTGGCCCGGTTTCTGACCTACCGCAACTACATGATCGAACCCGCCTGCGACAGCGAAAACAGCTACTCAACGCAGTATACCCGCATTGTCAATCGACGCGATGGTGAGGCTGTGCTCGAAAATGGCGTGTGGCGAGTGAAAACCAAAGCCTTGATTCGATACGAATAATACAACAATACACCACCAGAACTGTATACAGACACCTTACTGAAAATTAGGCACAATGGCAAACAGAATCCTGATAATCAGCGTATTGTTGATTCCGTTGCTTTGTTTGTCGGGCTGTTCGGGGTGCTCGCGGTCGGGGAGCCACAGCCAGCACCGGGCCAAAGCAAAGCCAACGCACCAACCCGACACCACCGTTCGGGCGCGGTTTTGAGGGATTGTTTGATAAATTTCGGTGGATTACCGGGCGTGTTCGTACGTTTGTGGCCTTAAACACA
>JAYVAP010000453.1:0-2257 GCA_043750915.1 Spirosoma sp.
CGACCAGGGGGAGCGGTGGTGCAACGGGGGCATCTTTGGTTCTGCGACTCGGCTCAAAATACCATCCGGCGGATAGACCTAAAAACCGGAGAGATTAACACAGTAATCAGCGAAGTAGGGGGCAAACCGCTTAACCGCCCAAACGCGTTGCAGTTCGACGACCGGGATAACCTGATTTTTACCTGCCCCGGCTGCCAGGATGAGGAAAAGGGTTATGTGGTTGTTCGTACGCCCGGCGGGCTGGCAGATGTGCTGGCCGAGGGCCTGGACAATCCGAACGGACTCGCATTTTTTCCCAATGCTCAGACCCTGCTGATTTCCGAATCCTGCCGCCAGCGAATCTGGCAGGGCTTCTGGAACGCCGACGAACTGAGCTGGGAAACGCTCTGGGTCTGGACGCACCTGGACGATGTATCTGCCGACATGGCCGCTCCTGGTCCCGATGGCATGACCATTGGACCCGACGGAAACCTGTACTTAGTAATTTTTGGATTGGGCATTATTCGCGTACTATCGGCCGGGGGCGAGTTTGTACGCGACATCAGCCTGCCGGGCAAAAATCCCACCGGTTGCACCTTCGACCCGTCGGGCGAGTTGGGCCTGGTAGTCACCGAAAGCAAACAGGGCGAATTGCTGAGCATTGTTTGCTGAGCGTGTTTCTTTGGTCTTCCAATCAATTTTTTGACCCTGCCCGCAACGGGCGGGCAATCGGCCCGGTTTGGCAGACAGGGGGAAGTGCGCACTTTTTCGTTACTTTGACCCATGAACTACACCGAACTGCGCCTGACCGTTTCGCCCGATTATGCCGATATATTCACCGCCGAACTCGCCGAACTCGGTTTCGAGTCATTTGTAGAGACAGACGAGGGCCTAAACGCTTACATTGTGGAGCCGGACTTTGCGGAGCAGGCCGTGCGGGACCTGATTGCCAAATACGCCAACCAAACGGCAATAGCCTACGAAGTCAATTCGTTAGAAAAGAAAAACTGGAATGCCGAATGGGAGCAGTCCTACGAGCCAATTGAAGTGCGGGCTGGGCTGGCAACGGCGGGTGGCGTGCGAGTTCGGGCATCTTTCCACCAGCCAGACACCGACCAGTTTCAATACGACCTTGTCATTAACCCGAAAATGTCGTTCGGAACGGGCCATCACGAAACAACGGCCATGATGCTGGAACACCAGCTGAGCCTGGATTTTACGGACACAAACGTGATTGATGTGGGTTGCGGCACGGGTATTCTGGCGGTGATGGCGGCAAAAATGGGGGCGCGGGCGGTAGTGGCGTTCGACATTGAAGCGTGGGCCGTGGCCAACGCCCGCGAAAATGCCGACCTCAACAACTGCCCCAACATCACCGTTTTCAAAGGGACAATTGCCGACATGGTAGAACTCCATGCTGAGGAAGACCCAAACCTGCCGCCCTGCCATGTGGTGCTGGCAAACATCAATCGAAATGTGCTGCTGGCCGAAATTCCGATCTATACGCGGTTCCTGAAAGTAGGCGGACATTTGCTCGTTAGCGGTTTCTACGAGACCGACACCGCCGACATCGAACGCGTTGCCCTCGATTCGGGGTTGGTGCCGGTGCGGCAACTGACCAAGCACCAATGGGCATCGATTGTTTATCAAAGAATAAAATAGGCCTGTGTATCATCGGCCGTTAACACGTTTTATCGCAACTGCCTGATGACGAAGTGCTTTTTCTGTTGGTGTCGTGCCCTGTTAACCGTAACGCTCCTGTTCGTACTCACGCTGTCGGTTAGTTGGGGGCAGGCGGTGCGTATTTCTGATAAGCCGGCGCAGTTTATGGCCGATGTCCAGAAGCTGATGGCCACGGGCGGCCCGGTGGCTGTGCGAGCCGCAAACAACCTGCAAATGATCTGGTCGGAAAACCGGCTTTCGGCGCAGCAGCAGGAACGCGTGATGGGGCTGAGCCGCAAAATGAACCAAAAACGTCTACAGCCTGCCACCCAGTTTGCGCCGGTCTACGAAGCCCTTTATCAGGCCGTTAGCCGTCAGCAACCCGCGCTCGCCCCCGCCATCATTGACGGACTGCTGACGGTGATGGAAAAACTCTTCGAGACCAGCGATACCCGAACCTTCACCCGCAGCATGGAAACGGTTCGGGTGTTTCTGGAACGGCAGCAGCTCTACGCCAGCAACTATAACAAACTCTATGCCCTCGGCGGCACCTTCCAGTTTGGATACGTAGCCAGTGCGCTGCCAGGCATACCCGGCAGCCCGACCCTGCCCGCCG
>JAYVAP010000454.1:0-5742 GCA_043750915.1 Spirosoma sp.
CTCACAAAGCCGAAAAAATTAAAACGCAGGCCCAAACCATTGCCGAAGGTATTGGCGAGATGGTGCTGATTATACCCGCCAAAGCTGGTGATAGTGGCAAAATATTTGGCCGCGTAACCAACACCCAGGTTGCCGACGCACTGCGCGAGAAAGGCTTCGACATCGACCGGAAAAAAATTACGGTCGACGACGTAAAAACGCTGGGTTCCTACGAAGCGTCGCTCGATTTGCACAAGGATGTGAAGCACAAAGTGAAATTTGAGGTAGTCGCAGCCGACTAAGGGCGGTTGCCAGCCGCGTGAATTTTGCGGTCTGGTAAAAACAACTCAACAAAAAAGCGTCCGGTTTGTGGTATCTGCCACAGACCGGACGCTTTTTTGTTGGCCCAACCCACTGGCGGCTCAGCGGACTTTTCAGACCACCGAAACTACATGATATTCGAATTTATTGAACGTCACTACGTCGCCCGTTTTATGGCCCGCCAAAGCCGCTGCCAGGGGCGATGCGGGCGAAACGGCCACGTAATCGGTTGCGCCGACGGTTAGTTTACCCGCGCCGATGCTGATGAAAAAAGTGCCCCGGTTAGTGATGACCAAGCAGCCGGGCTGTACCCGCTCATAGTGCCGGTCAACGTTTAGCCGGGTCAATTCCTGCTCCAGTTGGCGGGCCTGGGCCAGCAGTTGGGCGTGCCGGTCGCGCTCGAGCTGGGCCATGGCCCGGCCGGTTTCGTACTTGTCGCCCGCGCTGCTTTTAGATTCGGCGTTGGCCGATTCCTGGGCCGCTTCCATGGCCTGGCGGGCCGTGTTAATGCGTTGCTGCACGTATTGCTGACAACGGCTGTGCAGCATTTGTTTAATATCGGAAAAATCGGGGGGCATAGGGTTGTTGGGTAAAAGCAGTTCAAAGAGCCAGTTCCGTGCAATCGACACCCACCAACCGCATAATGGTACACTCGACCTCAATGATGAAGTCGATTTCGTCGGTGTTGTAATGCAGCACATCCCACACATCGACGTATGCCTGAATGCTCTCTTTAAATTCTTCGGGGTCGGTATCGATATCGTTGACCAAACCCGTCAGGAAGTCGATAAATTCATTGACGGCCTGGTTCATTTTCTGCCGTCGGGTTTCGTCGGGCACGGGTAATTCCCGGTGAATCCAGTCGGCATCAGGAAATTTTTCGTGGCTGCGGTAAAATGCCAGCCGGGCCAGTATGCCTGCCTGTGTTAGTTTTGGTTTTGTCATAAATTCTTTTTCTTCATTTCCGAAACGGCGTAACTCACTGCCCGGTCGGTCAGGGCCATAAACGTGATCGACGGGTTTTGGGTGCCCGTGGAGGTCATGGCCGCGCCATCGGTTACAAACACGTTTTTGCAGGCATGTAGCTGGTTGTGCGCATTGAGCATCGACGTTTTGGGGTCGCGTCCCATCCGAACACCCCCCATCTCGTGAATGTCGAGGCCGGGATTACGGTGGTCGTCGTAGGGCTTGATGTGCTGGCAACCTGCTTTCTGGAGAATCTGGGAACCCTGCTCCATGAAGTCGTTCATCAGTTTGAGGTCATTGTCGGTGTAGCCAATGGATGTAACGAGCTGCGGAATGCCCCAGGCATCTTTTTTGTCGGGGCTCAGCCGCACGTGGTTTTCGTAGCGCGGCACGGTTTCGCCCTGCATCATCATATACACGTGCCACGGCCCCGGCTTGGTCAGGCTCTCTTTGAAATTGGCCCCAAAACTCTCCATACCCGGTTGGTCCATGCCCCGGCCCGCACTGAACGCCACCATGTAGCCCCGCTGAAAATCCATTTCCTGCTTATCGACGTTGCGGAAGTTGGGCATAAATGCCGTTGTGGGTCGGCGACCGTAATAGTAGCCATCGGGAAAACCATCATAATCCGCCACGATATTGCCCCGGTAGTTATGAAATGCCACGTAGCGACCCAGCACCCCACTGTCGTTGCCTAACCCCGCCGGAAACCGGCGCGAGGTGGAGTTTAGCAGCAGTAAGTTGGTGTTCAGGCAGGCCGCATTAACAAAAATGAGCCGGGCAAAATACTCGGTCATCTGCCCCGTATGCGTGTCAATAACCCGAACGCCGGTGGCTTTTTGTTTGATCTCATCGTAAATAATCGACTGCACCACCGAGTCGGGCCGGAGCGTGAGGTTACCGGTTTTGGCGGCCCAGGGCAGGGTGGCGGAGTTGCTGCTGAAATAAGCACCGTAGGGGCAACCCCGGTAGCAGAGGTGCCGTGCCTGACACTGCGCCCGGCCCTGCTGGTAGTGAATGGGTTGCGGATCGGTCAGGTGCGCACAGCGGCCAATGATCACGTGCCGGTCTTTATAGCTGTCGGCAACGCGCTTTTGAATGTGTTTTTCCAGGCAGTTCAGTTCCCAGGGCTTCATAAATTCGCCGTCGGGCAGGGTTTCCAGCCCGTCTTTGTTGCCGCTGATGCCCACGAATTTCTCCACCCGGCTATACCAGGGGGCCAGCTCGTGGTAGCGGATGGGCCAGTCGATGGCGGCCCCGTCGCGGGCGTTGGCCTCGAAGTCGAAGCGGCTCCACCGCTGGGTTTGCCGCGCCCAGATCAGCGATTTACCGCCCACCTGATAGCCCCTGATCCAGTCATATGGTTTTTCCTGCACGTAGGGATGCTCGGCATCTTTCACAAAAAACTGCTGCGTGGCCTCGTCCAGCGCGTAGCATTTGGTGGCAATGGGGTTGGCTTTGTCAAAGGCATCGGGCATCCGGTTGCGGTGGGGGAGGTCCCAGGGGTTGAGCGTTGCCGTGGGGTAATCGACAATGTGCCGCACATCGCGCCCGCGTTCGAGCACTAAGGTTTTCAGGCCTTTCTCACAGAGTTCTTTGGCCGCGTAGCCCCCGCTGATGCCCGACCCAATTACAATGGCATCGTAGCGGTCCGTCGTACGGCGGTCCGTCGTAGGGGTGTTGCTTTTTTGCGCGTCGCCGTTGATGTTCATGCCGTTGTCTGTCTTCGTTGGAATGACGATAGTACGCATAAATTTCCGGCTAACAAAATGATGGTTGCCCACCCAAAAATGGTGCCCGCGCGGAACACCATTTGACCCGCCGACTGCTTACCTTTAAAGCCGTTTCGACACCAGTACCGGAACGGCTTTTTTATCCATGAACACGCCACTCGTTTTTGATTCGCAACCTGCCCGGCAAGCTGTTCCGGTGCATCCCGGTCTGCCCTTGCTGGGCAATACGCTCGCGTTTGTGCGCAATCCGCTGGTTATTCTGAACACGCTTCAGCAACGCTACGACCGCTTGGTTCACCTGCGCATTGGCGGGCGCAACCAATATCTGGTACTCCAACCCGACGATGCCAAACACGTTTTGCAGGAAAACCACCGCAACTACGGCCGCTCTCCCGCTTTCGAGGTGCTGAAGATTTTTCTGGGCAACGGTTTGCTCACCAGCGATGGCGATTTCTGGCGTCGGCAACGGCGACTGGCCCAGCCGGCGTTTCACCGGCAGCGACTGGCCGCCCTGGCCCAAACAATGATCAGCGAAACCGCCGACTGGATCGACGAACTCCGGCCCCATAACCGGCACCAACCCGTCAATGTATCGCAGGCATTGATGGATGTGACCATGCGGATTGTTTGCAAAACACTGTTCGGTGCCGACGTTACCGATCAGTTAAGCGGGCTTTCGACGGCACTGGATACGCTACAGCATCAGGCAAACCGGCGGATGCTGTCGCCCGTTCGATTACCGATGGCCTGGCCAACGCCCGCTCACCAGCAATTTCGGCGGGCGGGTACCCTGGTCGATGCGTTTATCTACGGCGTTATTGAGCAGCGCCGACAGAGTAACACCGATGACCATCCCGATTTGCTGGCCATGCTCCAGCGTGCCCAGGACGAGGATACCGGCGAGCGCATGTCGGACCAGCAGCTGCGCGACGAATGCGTAACACTTTTTGGGGCCGGGCACGAAACAACGGCGGTGTCGATGGCCTGGACACTTCACCTCCTCAGTCAGCATCCGGCCGTGCTGGCCCGGCTGCAAACCGAAGCGCAAACGGTGCTGGGCGATGCCCGAACGCCCGAGCCCGATTTGTTTCGGGCATTGCCCTACGCCATGCAGGTCATTCAGGAATCGCTGCGGCTCTTCCCGCCCGCCTGGATCATGAGCCGCTTAGCCTTCGCCAACGACCCCATTGGCCCCTACACCATCCCGGCCGGCGCAACGGCCTTAGTCAGCCCTTATCTGCTCCACCGCAATCCGGCCCACTGGCCTAAGCCCGACCAGTTTGACCCCGACCGGTTTGCGCCGGGCTGGGAGAAAGAACGACCTTCCTACGCTTACCTGCCCTTTGGCGGGGGACCGCGCCTGTGCATTGGCAATCAGTTTGCCTTGATGGAGATGCAGATTATGTTGGCCATGCTGGTGCGAACATTCAGCGTAATGCCCGTGCCGGGGCCACCCATCGACCCGCAGCCGCTCATCACACTGCGACCCAAACGGCCCGTTCAGGTGTATCTTGCCGAATTAGTGGCTTGATATAGAGATATTTAACGGTGCTCACAAACGAATAAGCAAAGTCACTGACGTTGGTAAAGACATAAAAGATGCATACCGCCGAGGCGCGTGGTAAGTCGGCAAACGCGGCTTTGTCTGATCGCTACGCGACGGAAATGGCGGAGAGAATGCCTGTTTTCCCATAAACAGTCAATCGCCACGCGACCGGATTCATGCGTTTGCCCTGGAAGCGATTTTTCATTTCTTGTCTTTTACTGAACTTGCCGTAATTTTGCGGGTTAATTAGCCATGACCCCAAGCATCCGCGACATCGCATACCAACTCCGGCAGGGACAACTCATTGCCCTCGCCGATGAAACGGGCTGGTCCATAGCGGCCGATCCGGTCAACGAAAAAGCCGTTGATACGCTGCTGACCCTGCGGCCTCACTTGCCCGCCGGTCTATATCCAACCGTCGTAATCAGGAATACCGATCAGCTGGGGATGTACGTGGCCAAAGTTCCGGATATTGCCTACGACCTGATTGAGTTTGCCGAAGACCCGCTGACGGTCATCTACGAGCAGGGTAAAAACGTGTCGCTGCGGCTGTGGACCAATAATTTATTTCCTAACGAAGTCCCCGCCGAAGCGGGCGAACTGGCCGTCAGGCGGTCGCTCGACCCCAATGTGCAGCAGCTGATTGGTAGTTTTAGCCGTGGATTGCTCACCCTGCCGTTCGAGTCATTATTGCTGCCCCCGACGGTCACGGGCGTTTTTGCCGAGCGTTTTGGTCAGTTGCCGGGCGTGCCTAAGCGGCCGCGTATCCTGTGGCTGGCCGTGAACGGCGGCATTAAGTTTATCCGAAAATAAAAATGAATTTCAGCGATACGTTAGAGAAAAATCCCATTTTCGCCGGCATTGCGCGGGAAGCCCGGACACTGGGTGTCAACGCCTATGTTATTGGGGGGTTTGTGCGCGATCTGGTGCTGGGCCGTCCCTCTAAAGATATCGACGTAGTGTGTGTGGGCAGCGGCATTACCCTGGCCGAAGCCGTTGGCAAAGCCCTGCGGACCAACGTGTCGGTGTTTCCCAACTTTGGCACGGCCATGCTCAAAACGGTGCAGGATGGGCAAACGTGGGAGGTGGAGTTTGTGGGGGCGCGGAAAGAATCGTACCGGAGCGAGTCGCGCAAGCCCATTGTGGAAGACGGCACCCTCGAAGACGATCAGAATCGCCGGGATTTTACCATCAATG
>JAYVAP010000455.1:0-9482 GCA_043750915.1 Spirosoma sp.
GCAGCGATTTGTTCTGGGCCATCACACCGTACCACTTCAGCGAAAAACCCCGCATGGGAAAGGCGTTGACCGTATCTGGATTGAACGAATACAGCACCACCATCAGCATGGGGAAATAAATAAACGTCATCACCGCCAGGGCCGACGCGCCAATCAGCCCGTTGAGCCAGTTGATGGGCGGGCGGTAGCGGGGGGGCGGTTCGGAGACGGGCTGCGGGCGGGCCGTTGGCGAAAGAGCACTTTGCATGAGCGGGTGGGTTGGTTAACGGGATTCCAAGCTCGAAAACCGCTTCTCGGCCCGGCCCGACAGGTCCAGAATGACCAGCACGACCACCAGCAGGACAATGCCGATGGCCGATCCCAGTGGCTTGTCGTTGGAGGTGCCGAACATGTTCTGAAAAATGGTAGAAATATACAGCGTATTGGGACCGCCGAGTAAAATAGGGGCCAAAAAATCGCCCAGCGACAATACGAAGGCAAACGTGCCGCCCGCAATAATGCCCGGCAGACTCAGCGGAAACACCACCTGCCGAAACGTAGTCCAGCGGCCCGCCCCCAAATCTTTGGCCGCTTCGACCAGCGTCTTTGGTATTTGCTCGAAAGCGGTATAGACTGGCATGAGCACAAACGGCGTATAAATATGTACCATACACACAAAAACCGCCACGTCGCTGTAGAGTAGCACGCTGATCGGCCCGCTCGTCAGGCCTGCATACATCAGAAACGAGTTCAGCACGCCTTCTTCGCCCAGAATGGTTTTCCAGGCGTAGGCCCGCACAATATAACTCACCCAGAGGGGCAGGATAATGAGCGTGTAGAGCAGCGTTTTGTGGCGTTTGGCCTTGAAAGCAATGGCGTAGGCCAGTGGCAAACTTAATAGCAAACACCCCAGCATGACGGCTGCGGCCAGCGCGAAGGTTTTGCCGAGGGTGCCGTAATAAAGCGGCCTGGCAAAAAACCGCCGGTAAGAATCGAGCGAGAAGCCCGGTTGGAGCAGGCCAAAGTCATCGACGGTATAAAAACTCTGCACCAGCACCCGCGCGTAGGGCAAGAGCAGGAACAGCGTCATCCAGAGCGCCAGGGGGCCAAACAGCAACCAGAAGTTTTTTTTCATGTAGCAGGCATGAGCGAGTCACCGGCAGGGGGGTTAGCGGGTTAGCGCGATCCGCTTTTTACTTCGTTCCAGACTTCGTTATAGCGTTTGCGGTTTTTAACGTATTGCCAGAAGTTGAGCCGATCAAAATAATAGTCGGCGTTATTCATCTGCGTCATTTCCTGTATTTCGGCCGTCAAAAATCGTTTGGCGTTGGGGTTGGCCACCGAATAATTGGTCACTTCGGCCACTTTTGCCATGTTTTCGGGGCGGGTGATATAATCAATCCAGGTTTCAGCGAGGGCTTTGTTGGCGGTGTTTTTCGTAATCATCAGTCGGTCTATCCAGCCGGTAGCCCCTTCCTGCGGAATAAGTCCTTTCACGTTCATGCCTTCTTTTTTGAGCGTGGCAGGTGTGAGCGGCCAGCCCACCGCCAGCGTCACTTCCTTGTTTTTCATGAGGTTATCCAGTTCGCCCGCCGTTACCCAGTATTTGCGAACCTGCGGTTTCAGCTGCAGGAGTTTCTTTTTAACTTCGGCCAGCTGCGGCTCGGTCATGTTGTACAACCCTGCTTTATCGGGTTTGTCGTAGCCCAGCAGCATACCCGCCAAGTACAGGCTCGAAATATCATCCCACAGGGCCACTTTACCTTTGTAGGCTGGTTTGAAGAACTCATTCCAGGATTTGGGGGCCTCTTTGATCACGTCGGCGTTATAAACCAGGTAATCCGGTCCCCAGGTAAAGGGCACGCCGTAGGTTTTGCCCGCCTTCACCACATCCTGCATCGACCGGAGTTTTTCGGCCAGGCTGTCGTAATGAACCACTTTGCTGAGGTCGATGGGCTGCACCAGATCGCGCTCCACCAATGCCTGAGCCATATCGGGCGAGGGGGTCACAATGTCGTATACGTCGCCCCCGCCTGCGGTCAGTTTGGCAATCAATTCGTCGGACGAGCCGAAGTAGGTGCCTTTAATGGTTACGCCGTATTTATCCTCGAATTCTTTGGTAAATTTTTTGTCGGCATACCCTTCCCAACACAGGATGCTGAGGGTTTTGCCCTTGAAGTCGGCGGTGGAGACATTTTCGGACTTTGCCGTCGAATCGGTCTTTTTTTCGCTACCGCACGACCAGAGCGAGGCAATCAAGGCCAGGGTGAGGACCGGGAGCAGGCGTTTCTTCATGGAGTCAGGATTTAGTGAATATGTATTTGTGGTACCAGGTAATGCGGATCGGTGAATACAAAAACGCGCCATGAACAGTGTTTCTGCGGTTACTTCTGAACGAGTGACAACTCAGGTTGCCCCCATTTATAGACCTTCAGATACATGACCGTTTCTGTTTTTCGGATGCCTTCGATTCGGTACAGGTGGTTGTTCATCAGGTCGAGCAGGTGGTTATTGTCGCAGCACATCACGTTTACTTCCAGATCGTACTCGCCCGTGCGCATGGCCAGAAAGCTCACTTCCGGCAGTTGGGCAATCTCTTTAGCCACCCGCGCCACCCCTTCTATTCCCTCTACCTGCACCAGAATGGACGCGTAGGAATTAAACCCAACTTTGTTGGGGTCCACGCGGCCAATGATTTTCAGGATACCCCGGTCAACCAGATTTACGTACCGCTTGCTAACCGTGCTGACGGCAATGCCCAGTTTTTTGGCCAGATCGGAAAAAGACTCCCGTCCATCGCGTTGCAGCGATTGCATGAGCTGGAAATCCAGCTCATCAGGAACGTAATTATCGGCAGGCTGACTCTCCGGGGTGTTCATCATTTCCAGCACAAAGAAATGTACGGTTCCGTCAATTGTCAAGTAAAAATCGAATTATTTTTCAAGAAAAGCCTTAAATACAAAAAATATTTTCCTGCTGTCCCGTTTTGCTACCCTATTTTTCATTTACCCGTCACGCAAACGGTGGTGATCTTCGAGACAACCGGCTACCATGCCCACCTGCCGATGGATTCTCGGTCGACCTGACAAACCAAAATACCCAACCAACCAAACTACCGAATACATTTGTACCGGCAACGGCAAACGGCCGTGTCTACCTTAATCACCCTACCCTATGCTCGTTACAACTACACCCAACATCGAAGGCAACCGAATCGTCAAATACATTGGCTTAGTCAACGGCGAGGCCATCATCGGGGCCAACTTGGTCAAGGATTTTTTCGCCAACATCACCGATGTGGTTGGCGGTCGGTCGGGGGCCTACGAACAGGGCCTGCGCGAAGCCAAAAGCATTGCCATCCGGGAAATGATCGATCAGGCTACCCGGCTGGGCGCCAATGCTATCGTGGGTGTCGATCTGGACTATCAGACCATTGGCGGCAACGGCTCCATGCTGATGGTCAGTGCCAACGGCACAGCGGTGGTTATTGAATAGTTTCCCAAACGCGCTGGTTCAGGTAAGCGGCCATCTGGGTTTGGAGTGCCCGCGCTTCGTGCCGCGCCCGGTCGGCAAAGTCGGCACCGGCGGAGGCATACAAAATACTGCGCGAGGCATTCACCAGCAAGCCGCCCGCACTGGTCAGGCCCCGGCGCGACACCTCGTTGAGCGAACCGCCCTGCGCGCCCACCCCCGGCACGAGCAGAAAACTATTGGGGGCCAGTGCCCGAATGCGGCTTAACTCGTCGGACCGGGTGGCTCCCACCACAAACATCAGCCGGTCGGGACCAGCCCAGGTTTGGGCCGTTTTCAGTACGGTTTGGTAGAGATGTTCCGTGCTGCTGTCTGGTGCGACCGGGTTGTTGTGGCCGGATGAATGGGTAATAATGCGCTGAAAATCAGCACTGCCAGGATTGGAGGTCAGGGCCAGCAAAATGACCCATTTGCCGGCGTAGTCCAGAAACGGCATCACCGAGTCGCGGCCCATGTAGGGGGCCACGGTTACCGAATCGAAGTTAAGACCGGCCGCCGTCGGGTCGAAAAACGTGCGGGCATACAGGCCGGATGTGTTGCCAATGTCGCCCCGCTTGGCATCGGCAATGGTGAAGCAGTGGTCGGGGATATAATTGAGGGTTCGCTGCAGACTTTCCCAGCCACGCGGCCCCTGGGCTTCGTAAAAAGCGATGTTGGGTTTATAGGCCACGGCAAACTCAGCGGTGGCATCGATAATGGCCCGGTTGAAGGAAAATACCGGGTCGGCTTCGGCGAGCAGGTGGCGGGGCAGCAGGCGCAGGTCGGTGTCTAAGCCCACGCATAAGTACGACTGTTTTCGAAAAATCTGTTCGCTAAGTTCTGAATAAGTCATGCCAAATGGAGGGACGTTAAATAAAATGGCCCGGCCAAAAGTACGAACTACCGTTTCCGTTTCATAAATTTGCCCACCAGTCCAGTGACATCTTACCAAAAAGCAGGCATATGCAAATTCGGGAAACGGCCATCGAGGGGCTGATTGAGTTGATTCCACGCGTGTTTGAAGATGAGCGCGGCTATTTTTTCGAGTCTTACAGCAAGTCACTCTTCACGTCGCTGGGTTTGCCCATGGAGTTTGTGCAGGACAACCAGTCGTTTTCCGTGAAAGGTGTTTTGCGCGGTCTGCACATGCAGAACGAACCCTTTGCGCAGGGCAAACTGGTGCGGGTAATCACGGGTCAGGTGCTCGATGTGGCCGTTGATCTGCGGATCGACTCGCCCACCTTTGGTCGGTACGAGACGTTTTTGCTCGATGCCCGGCTCGCCAACATGGCCTACATTCCGGAAGGCTTCGGTCACGGGTTTGTAGCCCTGGAAGACAGTATTTTCACTTATAAATGCACCAACGTATATAACAAACCGGCAGAGTCGGGCATTCGCTGGGACGACCCCGACCTGGCCATCGACTGGGGCATCAGCCACCCCATTGTATCGGATAAAGACCAGGAACTGAAGCTACTGCGCGATGTTTTTCCGCACGTTGTGGTGTAGCACGTCGCTGGTACTGCCTTATTTTTCATACATCTCTTCCATCACTTTTCGGCCTACTTTACGGGCCGACAGGGGGTTTTGACCCGTCACGAGCCGCTCGTCGACTTCAATGTGGGGCAGAAACGGCAGCAGGCCTTTACTGTAGAGAGCCTCTTTCCGGCGCAGCGCATCTTCGAGCAGAAAGGGCACTTCGTCAGCAAGCCGGGCGAGTTTTTCTTCTATGTTGGAGAAACCCGTCAGCTGGCGGTTTCTGATCAGCGGGGAGCCATCGGAGAGGGTCACGTTGAGCAGTGCGGCCACGCCGTGGCAAACGGCCGATACCATCCCCCCATTTTCGTAAATCTGCCGAATAATGCGCTGTAGGGCGGGGTTATCCGGAAAATCCCACAGGGTTCCGTGGCCGCCCGTGCAATACAGAATCTGGTAATTAGCGGGCTCCACGGCATCCAGCCGCAGGGAGTTCTCCAGTTTGTGGCGAAAGGTGGGATCGTTATACCATTTCTCGTTGACGGTATCGCGCCGATCCAGGCTTTTTTCATCGATGGGAATCGGCCCACCGTCCGGACTGGCCAGATCGTAGGGCAGGTTCCGGTCGGCCAGTTCATCGTAGAAATGGGTCGCTTCGCTCAGCCACAAACCGGTTTTCTGCGGCTTCGTGGGAAAATTCGTGTGGTTGGTGCAAACGATCAGTGCGCGATAAATGGGATCCATGAGGCAGGTAAGGGTGAATGATGAATTGTATGGGTGGCCCGTGTTCAGGCTTCGATCGTGTTCGGTCTGATTTTTTAAATTTTCCGCGTCGATGCAGGGCCAACTTCCAGGTTGAGCACGCCACGCGGGCACACCGCCGAGCAGATGCCACAACCCACGCACGACGACCGCACAATGTCCTGCCCGCGCTGGGCGTAGGCCCGCACGTCGATACCCATTTCGCAGTAGGCCGAGCAGTTACCGCAGGAGATGCACTGCCCGCCGTTGGTGGTGATCCGAAAGCGCGACCTGAATCGCTGAACTAAACCCAGATAAGCCGCCAGCGGACAGCCAAACCGGCACCACACGCGGTTGCCCATGACCGGGTAGAAACCCGTGCCCACCACCCCGGCAAAGATGGAGCCAATGTAAAAACCATAGGTCGAGCGAACACGGTAGCTATCCAGAAAACCCAGCACGGTAGACTGGCCACTGAAATAGGTATAGAGCACCAAGCCGGTCATGACCACCGCAAACACCAGCACACTGTGGACAATTACGCGCTCGAACTTCCACGCTTTCAGGCTTTTGTCGGCCAGGTGGCGGTAGGGATCACCGAGGGTTTCGGCCAGTCCGCCACAGCCGCACACCCACGAGCAATACCAGCGCTTACCGAAGAAATAGGTCATCACCGGCACGGCTATCAGGGCCAGCGCAATCCCCCAAACAAGCATGAAAATGCCGAGCGAACCCGCCTGTAGTTTGCTGTTGATGTTATAGTCGAAAAAGAATGTGTAGTCGAGTGGCCAGATATTTTTAAGGTCCTGGTAGGGCTGATTGAGTCGCTGCATGATTTCGGGGAGCAGGAACGCAAAACAGACCTGAAAAAATAGGACCGATGCCGTGCGCAGCAGCTGATAACGGCTGTGGCGGTAGTTGACAAACATACGCACGCCCATCACCACAATGACGAGCGTATACAGAAATCCGTAGAGAAACCATCGGCTGGCGGGCGCGCCACCGTCCAGCCCCCCGTTGAGGAGGTGGTTGATGGGTTCGACCAGCAGCACCCAGTTGGTCATGTATTCGGGATAAAAATAAAGCGCAATGTAGAAGCCAATCAGAAAAACGCCCAGTGCCATGCCAATCCAGCCGCGATTGGTAGCCGGGTGGCGATACTGAAAATTGTTGTTGATGCCGGGTAGCCGTTTTAGCCCCGCCAGCCCGTAGAGCAGCCCCCCAATGGCTGCCATGCCGATGCTGAGCCAGAACCAGCCCCAGGCGTTGCGCGGCCCGCTGAGCACGCCCAGCGATGACTGACGGGTGATGTCGAACAGGTAGTTGTCGTTGATGACCTTGTCCCACGCTTTTTTAGCCCGCACCTTATCGTTGTATCCAGCAATGGCCCCGCGAAAATCCTGGATAAAGGCCCAGTTGCTGCCGTAGGTTTTGCCGAGCATGAAGGCCGTTTTGTTGTGAACAATGGCCCGGTGCTCCGGCTTAACGACCCTGTCGATGGTCGCGGTGGTTAGTTGAAACTGGCTCAGGGTCAGGGTGAACAGCCAGCTGGCAAAGCCAACGGTGAACAGCACAAGCCCGAGCCGCTGCAGATGGCGCATAACGAGGTTAGTTTTCAGGATCGAAAGTTAACAAATTGGGCATACATACGCGGCCCTATCAACTGATTTTGCCCGGGTGGCACTAAACGTCAACTACCCTACCCTACGGTAATCATTGGCAAATTTAAAATATATCAGATTAAAATTTTACATAAACGTCATTATGCCGAATCAATTGGCAGTCATTTGCCTATATTTGTTCATAAACCGTATTGTACAACAGCCCATGAAAAGTATCAGCTATGAATCTCTCCGGGTGGAGCATGCCTGGATGATTGTTTCGGACCAGTTGCAGCAGCGCAACAACATGCTGGCCAAAGGCATCTCCCACTTGGAGCGCAAACCCACCGAACTGCCCACGGCCAGCCGACTGATGCTGCTGCGGTATCACCTCAAAATGAGTCTGCGTCAACTCACGCAGGAAGTCCGCTGGCAAGCCCAGTCGGAACGCGCTCCCGAAGGTCTGCACCAGCAGTGGCTACACGTGCATCAGCTGTTTTTTTTACTCCGCCAGATCGACCTTGAGTTTGGTCGGGCCACCCACGAAAACGACCGGCTGCAAGCCTGGGCATCGTCGCTGGAAGGGCGCGTTTTCCGCTCGTCGTTTGTGCACCTGAACTAAAATTGCACCCGGCCTAAAGGCGCACCGCCTACGTCAGTCGGTGCGCCTGACAACAACCGTTTGCCCGCTTACTAAACGACTATTGACTGGCAGTTCATAGTTGTTCACGCCAGCACCAGTATCAGAAAGGGCATGGGTCACCAGAACCGAGCGCGGCCCGACCGAACGCGGCCCACCGGCACACTGGACGCAACCGCCGAAATTGGTTTGACCTACGGGGAAAACCAGCGATTAGGTCAGGCTATTGCCCCAGCAGGATTTTATTAGTAACGTCCTGATTGATCGTTATATAGCCAGGATAATTGACTTGTTTGCCGCCCAGGTCCAGCGTGGGCTTGATGCGGATGGTTAGTTTGGAAGGTTTGGTGTTGGCCGCGCCGGCAAAGTTTTGCACCAGTTCCATGAAGGCATCACGGGTTTTGGCATCGGTCAATAACTGGTAGGCATTGGCATTGAGCCGCACCGGCACGCGGGTTTTGCCCCCGCCGGGCTGCACTTCGATGCGCTGATTGAGAAAACCGGCAAACAACTCCTGACCGGCCAGCAAAATCCGGTATTCCAGCTGGTTGATACCTGCCAGCCGGTTGGTTGGATTGGCAATGTCGAGGTTGATGCGGGCATCGAAGGGAACATTGCGCGTGAGCAAACCCGCTGCCAAACGCGGGAAACGCGCCGGGTTGATGTCGTCGAGCTTACGAAACTGCCGCACATCTGTACCGGCCAGATAAATACTGTCGGCCGAGGCAATGGAGTAGCGGCAATCGCCGAGGGTCTTGGCCTGCGAAATCTGTTTGTTAACGCCACAGTGGCTAAAGAGCAGCGGCAGGGCCAGCAATATTAAAACGAGTCTTTTTTTCATGGTGCAAAGCTAATTCGTTTGCCTGACTATCAGACAGGCGGGCATCGGCTTTGGTTTAGTCAAACCGTTCCTGCATGTCGCCCGATGCTTTCATGGCCAATACCCTGGCCGGGTCAAGGGTGGCTAACAGATCGGAGACCTGATCGTAGGCGGAGTATATTGCCTGATACGAGCTGCTTTTACAAAAAAGCGATTTCTCTGACCCGTTAAATAGCCCTGCCCAACTAATTTCCTATCTTTGTATAAAGCACCCGTACCGCCTTTTCATGAGCACGCTGACCGCCGACGACCTGGTTTATGGGTACATCAACGGTATTTTTCCGATGGCCGATGCCGACGGTACCCTGTACTGGTACGCACCCGACCCCCGCGCCATCATTCCCATCGACACCTACAAACCGGCCCGGTCGCTCCGGCCCATACTGAACCAACATCAATTTGAGGTGCGCATCAACACTAATTTTGAGCAGGTCATGCGCTGCTGCTCGGTGCCTCGCTCGGCCAGCGACAGTGCCTGGATTTCGGAAGAAATTATTCTGGCCTACACCGAACTACACCGGATTGGCCTGGCCCACAGCGTTGAAGCCTACCAGAACAATCAACTCGTGGGCGGGCTGTATGGCGTGGCACTGGGGGGGGCTTTCTTCGGCGAGTCTATGTTTCACCTCGTCAGCAATGCATCCAAAGTAGCGTT
>JAYVAP010000456.1:0-6978 GCA_043750915.1 Spirosoma sp.
GGCTGGCTGCTTAAGGGTGCAGTTCGATGTACTCCAGCTGATCTTCCTGGGACGATGCGGAGTCGGTGATGATAAACGGGCAAACTGTACAGGCAACAGGACCGTTTTGCTGGTGCCAGCGGCATTGAGGCCGGATGGCGCAGGCTGGCAAGGCAATCGGCTCGGCAAGATGCCTGTTAAACGACATAACCAGGTCAATAACGCCACATCGTCCTTCGGTCCATTGGTGGCAACCGGACTTAACGCAACGATTGGCAAAGCGAAACTGCTGCTCTGGTGCATCCATAGCGGAGACTGCTTCGGCCACGTCGGTAGTAACGGGTTCCGGCTTCGATAGCATCCGTACCGTTCGGTCTGGGCCAACAACGCCCAGTACTAATGCGCCTTCTTGGGCGCGTGCGCTTGGGCAAAGGGTGGTGGTGGGCGTTACCATAGCCATTAATGAGCCTGAATGCCCTTTTGCAACTGCACCTGCTGTAGGTCGATCTCAGCAGGATTGATCCTGAAATCTTTGCCGAGTGCCTTGATCCAGTACCCTTTCCACCGAATTGAGGGAATGGCCACGTAAGCCAGGCCCCCGCCACCGGGGAATGGCCCTCTGCCTCCACCTCCCGCCGGTCCGTCGTTACCATCGGGGTCGTCAGGATTGGGGTAATCAGATAACACCGACGACACGGCCGCCTGAATGCGCAGGGCAATCTTGTTTTCGAGTTTGGCGGAGAGTTTCATGCCACTTAGTAACACGTGAAACTCACTGCCGTTGCCTTCTTTTTGCGTTTCCATACTTGACAAATGGTTTATGGTTAAAAACAGGTCAAAGGTCGCCCTGTTTTATCACCCTTCTTCCCGGGAAACTACGGAAAATAGATGCGTAATACTGCTGATTTTCAAGAAGGTATAACTACGGTTAGATCTGCACTGGGTAGTTCGTAATTGTACGTGTCATAACTGTCCCCTCCTGAAATAGCTTGCCCTTAACCAGCAACTTTACCATGAGCGAGACTAAAACCAAATCTATTAAAAGTACAAAACTGACCATCCGTAAAAGACGCGTGTTCAGTGATGAATCTAAATGCGACAAAGCGGCCAAACTGCTGGCAGGCGAGTTAACCATGGCCCAACTTTGCAAACTGTGGCAGATTTCTACCACCGCATCGGCGGTCGGAAACGGCCTACACCTGGCTCTACGCTTACTCACCCCAACACACAAAAGGTACTACCATGATCGTGTAGCAAGATTCAGAAGCAGCTAAAACGCAGCAACTACGCCAACAGGTGGCTCAACTCGAACGGACTTTAGGCCAAAAGCAGATGGTCATCGATTTTCAGGATAAACTCATCGAGTTAGCATCTAAAGAACTCCAGATCGACCTAAAAAAAACGTTCGTACCCAAACATTAGAGTTCTTTCGACTCAACACGAACTTACATCCTTATGCCATGAACGATCTATATACCCATTGCCAGGTTAGCAAACAATCGTATTATCAGGCGGTTAATCGGCAACAGCAACTTGCCACGGTCGAAAAATTAGTGATTGATTTGATTCTGCAAGTCCGCCAGATTTATCCTGCCATGGGTCTGCGAACGATGCATGAGTTGTACCAACCCGAAGGCATCGGGCGCGATGCGTTTATGCAAATCGGCACGCGCTTTGGCCTGGGAGCCATCGCCGTCTCGCGAGCCAGTCGAACTACGTTTGCCAGTCCTTACAGCCGCTATCTAATCTGTTGGCAGACAAAGTACTAACGGGTACTAACCAGCTCTGGACGAGTGATCTGACTTATTTTGATATCCAGGGCCAGTTTTACTACATTGTCTTTATCGTAGACGTTTACTCGCGCTTGATCGTGGGTTACTCGGTGGCCGACCATATGCGGGCTGAGAGTAATCTTAAAGCGTTGGGCATGGCCCTGCGGTTAAGGGGGCAGGCTCAGTTCGCCCACCAGCTCATTCATCACTCGGATCGGGGTGGCCAATACATCTCCACCCGCTACGTGGAGGCTCTGGAAGCGGCCCAGATTCGGATCAGTATGTGCAGCGAAGTGTACGAAAATTGCCATGTCGAATGGGTGAACGGTACCATCAAAAATCAATACCTACATCATTGGCAAAATACCAATTTAGCGGAGTTAGAACAGAACCTGACACGGGCGGTAAATGCATACAACACGCAACGACCTCATTCGAGCCTGTCAGGGGTGTGCCCAGCGGCTTTTGAAGCTTCCTTGAAGACTATTTCGGAAGCAGACCGCGCCTAAACCACCCATTTGGACATATAAGCTCCCGGCCGTGTGTGACCCTCAACAATGTATTTTGCCATTTTGAGTTATGTTTGAAAATTGAATCTGCGTCCCAAAGGCAAGCTATTTCAGGAAGGCATAAAGCCGGCCTGTCCATAAAAATTACGTCGCCTTTGTTAAATACGGCGTAAATTTGGGCGAACCAAATCAGGTTGTTTTGATTGTTCGCCCGCTGTTTGCCCGTCGGTCTGCCGACTTTGTCCCGCTCTATACGCTCTCGTTCTGGTTGCTGAGTGCGAGCAACTTTCTCTTCTCGGCCAGTTTTTCGATGATGATTCCCGAACTGCCCGACTACCTCACCAAAATGGGTGGCCGCCAGTATGTGGGGTTGATTATTGCCCTCTTCACCCTGACGGCGGGCCTGTCGCGGCCCTTCAGCGGCAAAATTACGGATACCGTCGGGCGGGTACCGGTCATGGCGTTTGGCTCTCTTGTGTGCTTTGTGTGCGGGTTTCTGTACCCGTATCTGCTCACGGTATGGGGGTTTCTGCTGCTGCGGCTCATCCACGGCTTTTCTACCGGCACCAAACCCACCGCCACAGCCGCCTACGTAGCCGATGTGGTGCCTGCCAACCGCCGGGGCGAAGCCATGGGTACACTCGGCCTGTTCACGGCCCTGGGCATGTCGATTGGTCCGGCCATTGGCAGCTGGCTGGCCCACGCCTATTCAATGAACGTCATGTTCTGGACTTCGTCGGGCTTCGCGCTGCTGTCTATCGGTATCCTGCTCCGAATGCCCGAAACACTCGTCCATACGCAGCCATTTCGATTCGGCCTGCTGCGGCTGAACCGGGCCGAAATTTTCGATAAGCAGGCACTGTCGCCTTTTGTGGTGCTTTTGTTGCAGTCGTTCAGCTATGGCGTGGTGCTCACCCTGATTTCGACCCTGAGCACCTCCCTGGGTATTACCAACAAAGGGTTGTTTTTTACGGTCTCCACGCTGGCCTCGCTGGGGGTGCGGCTGGTCTTCAGCCGGTCGTCGGACCGCCACGGGCGGGTGCCGGTGTTGATGGTGTCGTCGGGGGTGCTGGCCGTGTCGATGGCGCTGCTGGTGGTGGCCCAGACACCGGTTATTTTCTGGGCGGTTGCCCTGCTGTATGGCTTTTCGAACGGGATGAACGGCCCCACGGTGCAGGCCTGGACGGCTGATCTGGCCGACGAAGGCACCCGTGGCCGGGCCATGGCCACCATGTACATTGCGCTCGAAGCGGGTATCGGCTTAGGTGCGCTGGGGTCGGGCTGGCTGCTGAACCACCTGGCCGGGCAGGCGGGCCTGACGGCTTCGTTCGGCACGTCGGCGGTGCTGGCACTGGGAGCCACCGCCTATCTGGGCTGGCTGTGGCACAACCGGTTGCCACCAGTGGGTCAACCCCAGCCGGGCCGCGCATGACAGCCATCGAAGCAGGCATCCGTCCCCTTGTCGACGCGCTGAACGCCACCGGCTTAGTTACGACATTTTCGAGTTGCGAAGGGCATTTCGATGCGGTGGCGCACCCCCCCCTCATCGACCGCCCCCATGCCTATGTGCGGTTTGTGCCCGCAACGGGCGTGAGGGCAAACGAGGTGGAGAAGTTGATGGCTTATTTACTAACCCGCTTCCGGGCGCGGCACGGCCTGATTCCCGTGAAGCTGACGGGCTACAAGCAGTATACGCCATCGGACGACGAAATGGTTGAGGAAACCTTCGTGCTTGAACTCAACCCCGTTAATCGCTTCGACCCACCCGCTCGCCACC
Organism: Spirosoma sp.; assembly: GCA_043750915.1. GTDB lineage: Bacteria > Bacteroidota > Bacteroidia > Cytophagales > Spirosomataceae > Spirosoma. Next base: position 4,038 of record JAYVAP010000456.1, read on the forward strand.
GCGCCGACACTGACCGGGCGATTGAGCAGGCAGTGGCTTTGTGCAGGGCTATAGAATAAACTGGCTGAGGTCGCGGTTTTTGACTAACCCGTTCAGTTTTTCGCCCACCAATTCCTTCGTCACCACCACCTGCGTGTTGGCTTCGATCACATCAGGAATGTCGAACATAAAGTCGTTCATGAGGTGGCTCAACACCGTTTGCAGTCGCCGGGCACCAATATTTTCGACTTCGCCGTTCACCTCAAACGCAATGCGGGCCAGTTCGCGCAGGGCATCGTCGTCGAATGTCAGGCCAACGCCTTCGGCTTGTAGCATGGCCTCATACTGCTTGGTGAGGGCATTTTTTGGTTCTTTCAGGATGTGGTAAAAATCGTCTTCCGATAGGCTTTGCAACTCCACCCGGATGGGAAAACGGCCCTGCAATTCGGGAATCAGGTCGCTGGGTTTGGCCACGTGAAAAGCACCGGCGGCAATAAACAGGATATGGTCGGTTTGGATGATGCCGTATTTGGTATTCACCGCGCTGCCTTCCACAATGGGGAGCAGGTCGCGCTGCACACCCTCGCGGCTCACGTCGGGTCCGCCCCCGCCGTTGCCCGACCGGGCCGAAGCGACCTTGTCAATTTCGTCGATAAAAATAATGCCGGCATCACCGGCTTTGCGGATGGCTTCTTCCTTTACCTCATCCATATCGATGAGTTTGGCGGCTTCTTCTTCGAGCAGAATCGTGCGGGCTTCGGCAATGGTAACCTTCCGCTTTTTGCCGCGTTTGGGCATCATGCCGCCAATCATTTCCTGAATATTCATCATCGACATGTCGTCGATAGCCCCGCCCATAATGCCAATGTTGGGGGCCTGATTCTGCTGCACGTCGATGTCGATTTTGCGGTCGTCCATGGCACCGGAGCGGATTTTTTCACGGAAGCGTTCGCGGGTGCGCTCGTTGATTTCCGCATCGGGATGGGTCGTCTCACTGTCCGAATCGGTGATTTGCCCATTGGCGGGCATGACGGGCGGAATCAGGATGTCGAGGATCGCGTCTTCGGCCAACTGCTGCGCCCGCGCCTGCACGGCTTCTTTTTTTGCCGCCCGCACCATGTTCACCGCCTGCTCAACCAGGTCGCGCACCATACTCTCGACATCGCGGCCTACGTAGCCCACTTCGGTGAACTTGGAGGCTTCGACTTTAATGAAGGGGGCATCGGCAATTTTGGCCAGCCGCCGGGCAATCTCGGTTTTACCCACACCCGTTGCGCCAATCATCAGAATGTTGTTGGGCGTAATTTCGCGCTGCATATCGGGGGTGCTGTTCATCCGGCGCCAGCGGTTGCGCAGCGCAATGGCCACATTTCTTTTGGCATCGTGCTGCCCGATGATATACTGATCCAGCTCGGCCACAATTTGCCGGGGGGTCAGGTCTTTGAGTGAATGGGTCATTGACAAATGGAGACTGATAGAAAACGCCAGTTATGATGGAAACACGGGAATAACGAAAATGTGCGAAAGGAGCCGGTAAATTTGCGGGATGCCCCATCAGCCACCACCGTGCCGGGCCTCAATAATCAGTTCGGCCAGTTCGCGCAGGCAGCCCTGCCCGCCGTTTAGTTCGCAGCAATAGTCGACAATGGCCCGGTTTTGCCGGGTGGCATCGGCGGGGCAGGCCGATAACCCCACGGCCCGCAAAATTTCCAGGTCGTTGACATCGTCACCAATGAAGGCCACCTCCACCGCATCCAATCCCGTGCGGGCCAGAATGCTGGTCAGCACCGCCAGCTTGTCGGCCGCGCCGAGGTGCAGTTCGGTGATTTTCAGCTTGGCGGCCCGCGTGGCCACCGACGGTGAGGTTTCGCCCGTGACAATGCCCGTTTCCACGCCTGCCAGTTCGCGCAGCCGCACCACGCCCATGCCATCGCGGATGTTGAACTGCTTGAACATCTCGCCCGATTCGCCGTAGAAAACACCCGCGTCGGTCATCACGCCGTCGCAGTCGGTGAGCAGGAGTTTGATGCGGGCGGCTTTGGCCCGGAGTGCTGGATCCATGCGTTTTTTTGGGTTAGTGTATTTTTTTTCGGCGGGACGACACTTTTCAAAAAAGAGCCTACACTCCATTCAGTGGAGCAGCCGTTCCAGGTCCATTTGCAACGACAGCTGGCTGCTGCCCGCCGTGGGCACCGACGAAAAGCGGGCGTAGGTGAGCTGGAACCCCCGCGCCTGCACCGACGCGCCCACCGACAGGCCTCCCGTGGAGACCGCGCCTGCGCCCGTGCGCGTCAGTTTGCCTTCCTGCCTTTTCTGGTGGTTGTAGCCAGCCATCACATGCACGTTTCGACTCAGCAGCAGTTCGACCCCGACGCTCAGGTGGCGGGCAATTTTCTCGACCGTGCCGAGCGTTTGCGGAATCGGGTTGCCGTTTAAATCATAGCGGACGTTGAGGCTGGGGTCGCTGTAGGCGTTGTCGCGTTGTAGCTGGTGGGCCGTCAGGGTAAGTCGGAGGGGGGCGTAACGGGGTTTAATCGTCACGCCCGCCTGCAAATCGAACGGCAGGTTTTCCGGGCCACCGGGACCAAAGGGTTTCACCAAATACCCAAAATTTTTCGCCACCAGGCCCACCGTGAAGCGTCCGTTGGGGTGCCGCCAGATGCCGCCCATATCGCCCAAAATACCAAAGGCCGAATACGTTTCAATGGCCGACCCAACGGCTTTCACCGTGAAGCCGAGCGAAAAATTACCCTCGGTTCGGGCGTGGGTCAGGCCAATGGCAAAGTCGTTGGCCGCAAACGTACCCAGCGTGTTGCCCAGCGGATCGGTAAGCGGCAGCTGGCCGTAGCTCAGATACTGCATCCCGATGGCCCACCTGCCCGCCGACGGAATGGGCAATCCGTATTGCAGCGTGTAGTATTTGGCGGCTGCTAAGTAAGGCATCAGACTGATACAGAGCTGA
>JAYVAP010000457.1:0-8499 GCA_043750915.1 Spirosoma sp.
CGACAAGATTATAAACGATGACGACCGGGTTTGGTATGGCTCGCCATTTCCCGACTATTTTGGCGGCTTTGGCAGCACCTGGAGTTACAAAGGCTTGTCACTGAACGTGGTAGCCAACTTTCAGCATGGGAATTTGCTTTGGAATCAGAACCGGCTGCAGTCCGAAGTTTTTGAGCAAAACGCCTGGCGCGTGAGCTACGATAATCGCTGGAAACCCTCTGACCCCAAAGTTACCTCGGTGCCGGTACCGCGTGCCAATAACCCGCTGCTACCCTCGAGCCGATTCCTGGAAGATGCTTCTTTTCTCCGGCTTCGGACCATCACGCTGGGCTACGATTTTCCCCGGTTACTCACCGATCGGATAAAACTGAACAGGGCGCGGTTGTATGTGCAGGCTAATAATGTCTTTACGTTTACCCGTTACTCGGGCTGGGATCCGGAAGTAAATAGTTTCGGTTCATCGGTCACAACAAATGGTATTGATGTTGGGGCTTACCCCATCGCCAAAACTTTCACTGTTGGCCTAAATCTCGGCTTTTAACACACGCCACTTCCATGAAAAAAATATCATACATACTGCTCTTAACGGCCCTGCTGGGCCTGAGCACAACGGGTTGCAACGACATGCTCAACCCGCAACCGGTGGGTACGCAAACCATTGATAATACCTTTACCGATTTTGCCGGTACCATCTCCACTGTCAATGGTCTTTACGGCAACCTCAGCGGAGGTAATCTCTATCGGGGTACTATGGCGTTGATGAATATAGACCAGGCCAGCGACGATGTGATGAACGATAGCCGGATAACCTCGTCGGCCTATAGTCAGATCGATTACTTTGAACTGCCTGCTGACAACAGCCTGACGTTTGACATTTGGGACGGGCTGTATCGAACCATATTCCGGTCGAATGTAGTTATTGGACGGGTGCCAGACCTCAACTTACCCGCTGTTCAAAACCGGAACTCGGCGGGATTATCCTTTACCAATCAGTTTATAGGCGAAGCCAAATTTATGCGGGCGTTTGCTTACTTCAACTTAGTTCGTCTGTTTGGCGATGTACCCTTCCGTACGGGCGAGATAAAAAGTCCGTCGGAAGTGAATATTCTGCGCACGCCCACTGCCCAGATCTATGCGCAGATTATCGACGACCTGAAAGATGCGGCTACTAAACTGCCCCCTTCTACTTCGGGGAGTGGGGTGGGTAACGAACGCGGTCGGCCCCTACGCTGGGCTGCCCTGACGATGCTGGCCGATGTGTATCTAACGCAGCGCAACTGGGCCGAAGCCCGCACAACGGCGGCACAGGTGATTACCCAGAGCGGCCTGAACCTCAACCCCCGCTATGCCGATAATTTTGTGGCGCGGGGTGGGTCAGAAAACTCAGGCGAGTCGTTATTTGAAGTGCAGTTCAGTAATGGCGGACAAGCAGCGGGTACCGCCGGGCTGGGCAACCCTTACAGCTTTGTCATGGGGGCCGCAACCGAAACCAATGGAGGAAACCCCAGCCTGTCTGGTTACCGACCTACCGATAACACCAGCCCCGACAATGAACCTGGTTTTTCGGGCGGGCTGATTCAGGAATACGAAGAAGGCGATTTGCGCCGGGACGTAACATTTATACGTGGCCTGGCAGGCGGTGGTATTCAGCGGTGGCTGACCATCAAGCACCACGTACCTGGCACTGGTGCGGTGGGGCAAGCCAACTTCCCGGTTTACCGGCTGGCCGAAACCCTGCTTATTTATGCCGAAGCCGCTAACGAAGCCGGCACCCTCGATGCACCCGGACTGGATTATCTGAATCGCCTTCGTCGGCGGGCATTTGGTTTGCCGCTGGCAACGCCCTCGGCCACGCGGGATATTGCTTCGGGCCTTTCACAGGCGCAGTACCGCGATCAGATTCGCGCGGAACGGCGCAAAGAACTGGCCATGGAAAATAAACGCTGGTTCGACCTGGTGCGCTACGGCTTTGATTTTACCAACACCGCCCTGAAAGTAAACCAGAAGCGGGATGGCTTCACGCGCGATCGGATGCTGTTTCCCATTGCCCGTATTGAGGTTATCAATAACCCGCTGATCACACAAAACCCTGGCTATTAATCTCAAATGACTATGCAACGCATTACAATTGCTTCTGTTCTCTGTTTGCTTTGGGCCGGCTGGGGACTAATGGGCTGTATGCCCGAAGAACCCACCAGCACACCGATGGGTGAAGAAAAAGACAAAGCGAAAATTATTTTCGTTAACGCCACGCCCAACTCAGCTACGGTGGCCGCTGCTGCCCAGCGCGAAATAGCTATCTGGCCGTTTTATAACGGGGTGCAGTTCAATAACTTTCCGATCAAGTTTCCCTGGAGCAATGGCTACAAAGCCTTTGCGCCGGGCAGTATGGCCATGCGCTTCGATACGGCTCAGTCGCAGGCCAACAACCCTTCGGGGCCGGCCGCCAAAGTGGCTGACCTGAATTTTCCGACCGAGGCCGACAAGTATTATTCCGTTTATTCGGTAGGAACAGCCCAACGGCCTGAGTTTCTGCTTCTAAACGACAACCTGGCACTCCCCACCCCCGGTAAAGCAAAGGTGCGGGTTATGAATTACTCGCCCGATGCCGAGCCGCTCGATTTGTTTATTACGGCCGGCTCACCAACGGGGCCGGTTACGCTGGCCACCAATCTGGCTTATAAAGGGGTGAAAGAGTTTTTTGAAATTGACCCTGGTATCTACACCATCGAATTCAGGGTGGCAGGCACCAGTACCGTGGTTAGGGCTAAGACGAACGTGATTATCGACAAAAACAGTTGCTACAGTATTTGGGCACGTGGTTTCCGCAAGATACCCTCCCCCGGTAACACATTTGGGGGCTACGCCTTCGATATCAGCTACCACGCCAACCGCTGGAGTCAGCCGCTTTAAATCAACTTAAATATAAATAGGCGACTTATCTGACAAGTCGCCTATTTTTTTGCAAAAAGTTTCTGTCGTATTTATGTTTCCTGTTCGTCGAACTATTTTTGGTGGGTTAACTGCCCTGTTAAGCTTTAGCTCAGTATGGCTATCAAACCCGTTGCTGGCACAGGATCTTTTTCAACAGATTGCGCGTCAACGGATAGAGATAAGACAGAAAGGCCTGGTGCCGATGCTACCCCGCCCTTTGCCCCTCACGCTTCCCTTGCTGGAAGCCCAAACGTCAGATGTCGGTGTGCGCATGGGCGAGCGGGATCGCATCACTACCGAATTGCAATACCGACAGGCACTTAAAACATTACAGACACAATACCAGCCTTTTCTGGCCGAATACACGCCCGCCCAGCCTCAAACCCGACACCGTTTTAATCTTCGTCAGGCAGAATACCGGCAGGAAACAACCGCAGATAAAACAAACTTTGGGGCCGTACTGGCGGGTGCCGGCAGCTGGCAAACCGTACGTTTACCCCATTATGGCGACCCAATTGGCTACGCCCGCGTATTTTACCGAATAGCCATTCATACCGATAGTTTACAGGCCAACGCCCGGCAAGTGCTACACTTCGATGGCGTAGATTATGAAACCAACGTTTACTTAAACGAACGGATGGTTGGCTCGCATACCGGCACGTTTGCTCCTTTCGAGATAGACCTCACACCCAACTTAAAGGCTGGTCAAAATAGTTTGCTGGTAGAAGTTATTAATTACATTCCTACGCTGGCGGGTAGTCCCTGGAAACCGGGTGGCTCGGTCTCTCTAACGGGCCGACGCATCTATGCCGCGACTGGTTTAGGCTGGGATCAGGCGGGTAAGGGCTGGCATCACTGCCCCCCCGGTATGGGCATATACCAGAAAGCGTACATCGAAAGCCGCCCCGACGTGTCAATTTCTGAGGTGTTTATCCGGCCGGACATTGACAAAAATGAACTTAATATTACCGTATATGTACAACAGACGGCCGATCTTAACAGCGAACGCCCCCTAAGCCTGACCGCCCGGATTTACTCAAAAAACTTTAAGGGCTATGTCTCCGACACGATTACGTTTCCCATAATCGGACCCGCCGGGCCGGGCGAAAGCCGCTACCGACTAACCATTCCTTTTCGCAACTACCGGCTTTGGTCTCCCGATTCTCCTTTTCTGTACGCGATGGCAGTAGAATTACGGTCGGATGGGGTAAGCGACCGCATGACGCAACACTTTGGTATGCGAAAATTTCATCAGGATACTGTTTCTATTCCTAAAGGCAAACTCTACCTGAATAATGAACCGGTTTTTCTGCGCGGAGCCAACACGATGGGTCATCTGCAGCGGGCCGTGTATGATAACAACACCGAACAGCTTATCGAGGATATTCTGATTGCCAAACTGACCAACATGAACTTTTTCCGGCTGACGCAGATGCCCGTTCAGCCTGAAGTCTATGATCTGTGCGACCGGCTGGGCATGATGCTACAGACGGATTTGCCGCTGTTTGGTACCATGCCCGAAGAAGTGATGAGCGAGGCTATCAAACAGGCCGGTGAGATGGAGCGGTTGGTAAGAAGTCATCCGTCCAATATTATGGTCTCGTTTATTAATGAGCCTTATCCTGAAACCTGGGACGTAACCTACAAAGCCACTAACCGTAATATTACGCGGGAAGAGATGGAACGCTTTTTTCGGGCTGCCCGCGAAGTCGTGTTGCAATACAATCCCGACCGCGTAATTAAAGCCGTAGATGGAGACTACAACCCGCCTGCGCCCTTTGGCATGCCCGACTACCATCTTTATGCGGGTTGGTATGGCGATCACGGTGTGCCACTCGGCAAGTTACATAAAGGTTATTGGATGCCTGCCATGCCAGGTTGGGTAGGTGGCTGTGGCGAACATGGTGCCGAAGGCCTGGAAGCTGCCGAAACGATGCTTAAATATTATCCCGCCCCCTGGCTGCCCGCCAGCCGAAATCCTACCTCACCCTGGTCGCCCGCACAGATGAAGGGTCCATGGCAAACCCCGCAACAGTCGGCGGGTATGTCATACCAGTGGTTCGATTCGCAGGAAACCATGCAAAACTGGATAACTGTCAGCCAGCAACATCAGTCGTGGGTAAACCGTTGGGTAACGCGGTCCATTCGCCGGCAGGCCGACCGGCTGGTTTCCAACGCCATACATCTGCTTATTGACGCTTATCCGTCGGGCTGGCAGAAAGCAGTAGTAGACGTAGATCGTCGGCCTAAACAAAGCTGGTTTACCTACCGCGATGCCCTGTCGCCCTTGCTGACCGATCTGCGTACCGACCGGTATCATTATCAGTCGGGCGATACGGCGCGTTTTGAGTGTTGGGTAGCCAATGACAAAGGCGCTCCCGCCCCCGGTACTAAGTTAGTTTATGAAGTCTGGATGGGCAGCAAACGACTGTTTGCCCAACGCCGGGCACATTCGGTGCCTGCCTACGGCGCCGAATGTGCCGGTTTGTTTGCTTACAGGCTTCCCGCTGTTCGGCAGCGTACCCGGCTAACGATAAAACTGGGCGTTCAGGATAATTCCGGAAAACTACTCCATGACACCGAGGAAGTAATAACGGTTTTCCCGGCGCGGGCGGCTTCCGGCAAACTGCTGATGGTGGCAGGTTTACAAAATGGGCGCGCCTGGCAATTGGCCCGAAAAATGGGCTATAATCCTGTAGCTTTCGACAACAGGCGTTCTGCCGGTGCCGTACTGGTGGATAGTCCGGCTGATTTTGTCAGGCTTGAGCGCCAGTTATTAGCCCATAGCCAGGCCGGTGCCACCGTATTGCTGTTGAATCAGCCGGTTGGGTCCGAACTGCGCATTGACAACACTACGGTAAAAGTAGAAAAAGGCAATGACCTGAGTTTTGTGTCCCGCAAAAGCGGCCATCCCCTGGTAAAGACTTTTTTGCCAACCGACTTCTCGTTCTGGTACGACCCGACCGTGGGCTACATCAATCACTTAGCTACGACGATGCTGCACGTGACGGGACCAAACCAGCCACTGTTGCTGACGGCGAAACAACTTGACCGCTACACCGTAGAGCCTCGCGCTGTGGCTACCGAAATACGAGTGGGTAAGGGACGTGTTATTATCAATCAGCTCAGAGCCGCCGAGTTTAGCCAGGAACCGGTATTACAACTGTTGTTTGATGCGTGCTTGCAAAAATAAGATTTTTGACCATCGCTGCCGGTTCCCGGACCTGCACCCGGCCTCTCAATTATGAGGTCACCATGTGCCCCACAAAGCCCGCCGTATTGTCTAAAATAGGGCCACCGCGCCGAAACCCCAGTCCGCAGGCATCGCCCGCGTAGAAAACGCCGGCCTGGTAAGTGTGGCCGGCGGCATCCTGCAAAAACGCCACGTACTGCTGGTAAATTTTAGGGTAGTCGCCATAGGCACCGGCCACCGCCTGCCGCTCGCTGCCATCGGCGTTGAGGATGCGGACATTAGCCCCCTCGCGCCCAAAGACTACTTTTTCGACGCTGGCTTTGCCTGCCAGCGGCTGGCTATCGGTTTCCAGCAACAGCGGGTGGTTGGGGTAAAGCTCCCAGAGAATTTTAAGGATATATTTAGACTGAAAAAGCAGGCTGTAGGCTGGATTGATAACAATAGCCAGCCTCTTTTTAACGATTTCGGTTAAAATTTCGGTCAGAGCCGGTTCCTCTTCGGCAATGGATTCCCAGGGTACAAGTTTAAACCAGAAATCCATTTTCTCGAACTGGCTATTTTTAGGATTCTGCCAGAAAATGCCTTCTTCGGCGGAGAATTCCACCCCATCCACAAAGTCGAACTCCACCTCAAAACCAGCCTCGCGGGCGGCTTCGCCAATGAGGGCCACGTTAGCATCGTCTTCGGGAACATCGCGCATGGCTGAGAGCAGCAGGGTGGGCTGCAGGTCGGGGTGCTGAGCCAGCAGCTCCTCAAACTGGACCGTCAGCGTTTCAAAAATGGTGTTGAACTGTTGCGTATCGTCGAGACCATTAGCCAGCAGGTGAGCGTATTGCACCACCGCCGTTTCGGGCAGGCAGGTAGCCGTGTCGGCGTTAAACTCGATCAGCTTGATGGGCTGACCATCCAGGCCGCCCGCCAGGTCGAAGCGGCCGTAGAGGTGAATATTCCGGTCATCGTTCCAGCTGTGTTTGATAAGCTCAATGAGGTTGGCCGGAATGCCGAGTTCGTCAAAACGATTGTGGTCGATAACGTGCTGCCCGGCGGCCACGAACATGTCGAAGAGTTCATTGGCGGCTTCGTAGTAGGCATCGACTTCGGCGGGCGTTACCAGCACCACTTCGTGGGTCAGGTAGGGTAGTGTATCCTGGCCGAGCATCCAGTCCCAGCCGAGGTTACGGAGTTGGGTATCGGGCGAAACGGGTAATGATTTGAGCAGCATAGCAGCAGAAATTAAGGCAAGAAATTAACAACGCCGGGTGTGTGGGGTTCGATGAGACCCGAAAATTGAGGTAAGTACGTATGGATTTTTGATAAACAGTTAACTGAAACAACAAATTGGCGCGCAGCTCAGGCAATACTACGGCATTGTTTCGTATGTTCGCAAATTTTACAGGAAAATCCACCAGCATGAAACCAGCTTTTGCTGCACCCCTTTTTGTTTTTCTAATCACCCTGCTGCCCTGTCTCGATAGCCGTGCCCAGACAACGGGCTTTCGTGAGGAAGTTCTCTCGCCGGTGCGCTCGGAGATCGTCCTCAACGGGCAGTGGGGCTTCCAGCCCGCCACCGACCAGCCGCCCACCGCCGACTGGGGCCTTATCCGGGTGCCCGGCGGCTGGGCCACCGAAGGCTTGTGGTGGACCAACCTGCCCGGGGTAGTGCAAAAAGGACCCTCACCGCTGTGGCAAAACGACCTGAAGAAATTAACTAAGGGCTGGTATCGCCAGACCGTATCCGTGCCCAAGGTATGGCGGGGCAGCACCGTAGAAATTGAGCTTGAACGCGTAGCCACCGATGCGGTGGTGTACGTAAATGGCCGGAAGGCCGGCGAAGTGGCCTGGTACGCGGGCAAAGTAGACATCACGCCGTATGTGCGTTTCGGCGCGGCCAATGAAATACAGATACTGGTGGTGGCCACCCCCGATGCCGGCCAGGTAGCCAACCTGATGGGCACGGCCCAGGCGCAGGTGTCGTTCTCGGAGGCTACCGTTGTCTCACGCGGCCTTACCGGCAACGTAATTTTACATCGTCGCCCGGCCCAGCTATACCTCGACGATGTGTTTGTGAAAACCTCCGTGCGCCAAAAAACCCTGGAGGCCGAACTGGAACTGATTGGTACGCCACCCGCCGGTCCGCTGCGGTTTGCCGGCCGGGTGCTCGACTCTACCGGGCGGGTTGTCAAATCGTTCGAGACCGACCTGCGCCCCAATCCTGCTCTGACCCGGCAGGTGCTGCAGGTGCGCACCGCCTGGCCCGACCCCGTGCTGTGGGACCTGGACCAGCCCCATCTGTACCGCCTGCAAACCACGCTTTCGGCAGGAAAAAAAATGCTCGATCAGCATGTGCAGTCCTTCGGCTTCCGTGAGTTCTG
>JAYVAP010000458.1:0-2114 GCA_043750915.1 Spirosoma sp.
CCAGGCCGAGGTACCAATCAGGCCCGTTAGGGTAGCACCGCCCACCATGGTGTCGGCAGCCACTTTTTTAAGCGTTTCTTCATCTAAGAACTGGCTCACCGGCACGCCCCCTTTGGTGGCCAAACGCGTGAGCGGAATCATGGTCGTGTCGCCGTGCCCGCCAATTACTGAGGCCTGAATATCGTTGGGTGAGCAGTTCATGGCCAGCGACAGATAGGTTTTGAAGCGGGCCGAATCTAAAGCCCCTCCCAGACCAATCACGCGGTTTTTGGCGATACCCAGCGATTTCAGGGCCAGATAGGTCATCGTATCCATGGGATTAGAGATAATCACGAAAATGGCATCGGGCGAGTGCTTGAGAATGTTTTCAGTAACCCCTTTTACGATGCCCGCATTGATGCCAATGAGGTCTTCGCGGGTCATGCCCGGCTTGCGGGGCAGGCCCGATGTGATCACGACAACATCCGAACCGGCCGTTTTTTCGTAGTTATTGGTAGAGCCTGTCAGGTTGATATCGCAGTCGAGCAGCGTCGATGCCTGGAGCATGTCGAGAGATTTACCTTCGCTGATGCCTTCTTTGATGTCCAAGAGAACAACCTCGTGGGCCAGTTCGCGCCGGGCAATGTTGTCGGCACAGGTGGCTCCAACGGCCCCGGCACCTACTACGGTAACTTTCATGTGGTATTTGAAATTAAAGAGTTGACACAAAACGCAAAAGTACGGCCCCGGCCATCCACAAACCAACACGACTGCGTAAACTTCTCGGCCCGCTATTCAGTTTATAGACTACCCACGAACGGCGTTCGTTCTATAGACAAATAATTTACTTTAACCCGGCACCAGTCCGTCCATGACAAACAAAAATCTGGTTACCCGCATTCTGACATCATTTTTCTTTAAACGGGCCAACATCGGCGCGGTGCGCTATGCCCGCAACAGCAAAAGTCTGCTCAACCTCATCCGGGAAGCCCTCAGCAAAAGCGGTGGCCTATCGGGTAAGAACGTGGCCATCTTTCGCGATCAACTCAATGTGGTTACGCGCCTGCTAAAAGCCTACGCATCGGGCCAATATCGCCAGTTGCCCTGGAAAACACTGATCCGGGTGATTGCGGTGCTGATTTATTTTGTTTCGCCCATCGATTTTCTGCCTGACTTTCTGCCCTTCATCGGCCTTACCGACGATATTGCCCTGATGCTTTGGCTGTTTAGCGGTATGAGCGACGATATTGACAAGTTCCGGCAGTGGGAAGCCCACACAACCGTTTCGGGCGGGGAAGCCCCCCGGAAATCGCGTTCGGAACCCCTCCAGACTATTTCTATCGGCTAAGTTTCACTATTTTTAATTGGTTCTACCCAAGAGTTTTCTAATTTTGCATACATTCAAATCCTTCGAATCATGATTAACACAAGCATTTTAGGTTTCATTGGTGGAATGGGCACCGGGGAACTGATCCTGATTTTCGCAGTAGTCGTGCTGCTCTTCGGTGCAAAAAAACTGCCTGAGCTGGCCAAAGGCTTAGGAAAAGGCATCAAAGAATTTAAAGACGCCACGAAAGATGTCCGCGAAAACATCGAGGACGGACTAAAAGAAACCCCCGTTAAATAACGGATTGTGTTCATAAGCAGACAATCGAGCAACCCCAACCCGGCGTTGCTTGATTGTCTGTTTCCGTTTGGTAAACAACTGGCTGTCAAATACCAACAGCCCCATCCGTGCGTGCCCGGCGCAGCCCGACTGCGGGCTTGTCCGGCCACCGATTGCTAACCCCTGCTGCGCCCGTTTTGACCCCCTACCGTACTTTCTCCGCCGTTCAGGCCGACCTCAAAACCGGCACCCTTACCTGCCAGCAACTGGTGGATCATTACCTCGACCGCATCCGGCAGCACCATCACCTGAACGCCTTTACCGACGTATATGCCGATGAGAGCCGGGCGCAGGCGATGCTGGTCGATCAGAAAATTGCCAATGGTACGGCGGGCCGATTGGCCGGTATGGTCATTGGCCTTAAAGATGTGCTAAGCTATGCCGGGCACGACCTCCGCGCCGGAAGCCGCATACTCGACACCTTTATATCCCAGTTTACGGCCACCGCCGTGCAACGGCTGCTGGATGA
>JAYVAP010000459.1:0-9666 GCA_043750915.1 Spirosoma sp.
TGCTCGATAAACTTAGGCTCATCGAGCGTCCAGACGAATACTGTTCGCCCTTCGGCTTTCATGGCCAGCACCTCGGCTGTTTGGGGGCCGAGGGTCCAGCGGGGTGCCCAGATGCGGGCTTGCAGACTACGGGTGACGGCGGTGTCCAACTCGCTCAGAATGGGCGTATTGTCTTTGTTGGGCAAGGCCCGGTACTCATCCACCGCGCTGGCCGTGGGCAGGCCAATGACGATCTGCAAATTACGGCGGGCCAGGGCAGCCCGCTGCATGAATCGCTGCTGAATGGCCTGTACTTTATCCATTGGACCAATATATTTGGTATCGAGCCAGACGAAATTAAGGGTTGTATGGCTGATAACGATGTCCAGGGCTTCGTCCAGCGTAGGAATGCGCTCGCCGTTGATGAGCCGCACCATGGCCTGCAACTGCTGATACGTGTACTTTTCAACGCCCCCGTTCAGCCCGTTTTTCTGAATCAGGCGCAGGTTCAGGGTATTATCGTGGTAAAGAATAGGCACGCCATCTTTTGTATAACGCACGTCGATTTCGATGCCGGTGGCACCCAGCTTCGACGCTATTTTTATCATTTCGATGGAGTTTTCCGATACTGACAGCAGGTCCGACGTTCGCCCCCCGCTGCGATGGGCCAGAATTGCGAAAGGGGTATTGTTCAGGGGACGGCGGTAGGTTAGGGTCAGGGGTTGGGTTGGTGCGGCTGTTTTGTTGCCATACACGCCATCGAGCACGAGCGAATCGCCTGCCAGGGGTTTGCCCGCATAGGGTTGCAACTGCCCGTTGCGTTTTGTTCGCAGGGTAAGCCGGGCCCGTCCGGTCTCGGTGTTCACCAATCGGCGCCAGTAGCCCGTTAAGGTCAGGGAGTCGGTTTTGGGGTCCCGTTCCAGATTAAAAAACCCGACATCGACACCCGTAAAAATCGACAGGGTGTGCGTGGTATCGGTTCCGTTCAGCCCGTAGCTCCATTTGAGGGCCACCTGCGGGCCAAAATCACCGGCTCCGCTGCCCACCCCATATACGCCCTCCATAACCTGACGAATGGGGGCCGTAAACGGCCCCGCACCGGGTATATTGGCAAAGTTGTAGGGTACGGGGGATTCGTATTCCTTTCGGCAGCCCGCAAAAAATAAGAGCAGCAAACAAATAGTCAGACCGTTGCGTGGTTTCACAGAATAAAGTCGAAAATAATCTGGGGGTAAAACAGGTTGCGGTCGAAGGTGTCGTAGAGCGACCAGAATTGCCAGTGGAAATTGGAATAGGAAGCCCGAAAACCCAGCGATACATGCCGGTTACCGTAGAACGGTTGCTCCAGCACAAAGGCAACTCCTAAGCCGTTGGTACGCAGTTTGGTGTCGAACACGGCCAGGCTGCCCACTTTGGAGCGGTAATACAGGTCCAGAATAGCTTCTAACCGCAGGGTCAGCTGCAAATCGTTCGTCAGCCGGTAGCCTACCGACGCGTTCGGGAAGTTTTGCAGCCCATAGGCCCGGCTATCGAACACATCTTTGACCCGAAGCGCGCCAAACCAGCCGGTCATCTCGTCGCCGACCGATATAAACAGCCGGTTGTTCAGCGGCCTGGCCCAGCGCAGGCCCACCATCAGGTTGTTCTGCACGACCTGCGTTTGCAGCCGACCAACCAGAAAAAACCGTTTGGTCAGCCCTTTTTGCAGGTTAAAGTCGATGGCTGGCACACTCACCCGTACTTCTTCGGTTAGTTCGGGGGGGGTGGTCGTGAACACCAGTCCAAGAGATTTTCGCCACTCGCCGGGGCGGGGTGCCTGCGGAAAATAAATGCCGGGCTGGCGTTCGTCGGGTTGCTCAAACGGTCGATAGGACCGCTGGGCGAGGGCGGGCAGCCGGGCCGCCAGGAGCAGCAAACCGGGTAATAAAAGCCGTAGAAACGGGAACATAGGCCTAAACACGCCGAAAAAATGAACAGAGTTATTGGGATAAACGACACAACCCGCCTTTATGTTAGACGGGCAGGGCACCCCAACCCCGTGGGCAGCGGCAATATACGCGGAAAACTCTTTTGGCACAGCACTTTCCTGATTGACAAACCTTTCGTACCTTTGCGGTCTTATTTTTGAGGAGCATAAATAACGTGAACGCACTACGCGCATACGACATTAATATTGTTGGGCTGGAGAACAAACGCTACGAATACGACTTCGAGTTGGGCGATCCGTTTTTTTTAGCACTTGATCAGGAACTGATTCGCAAGGGCCAGGTTCAGACGCATGTGTGGCTCGACAAATCGGAAACAATGATCCGGCTGGAGTTTCACATCACCGGCCAGGTTGAACAGATTTGCGACCGTAGCCTCGATGAATATGACGAATCGGTGGATACGCGGCAAACGATGTTGCTGAAATTTGGCGACCACAACGAAGAACTAAGCGACGAGATCGAACTCATCGAACGAAACACGGCAACCGTCAACGTGGCCCGTTTCATTTTTGAGTTCATCAGCCTGTCGTTGCCCATGAAGCGGCTTCACCCCCGCTTCCGGGACGAAGATGAGCAGGACAACGAAACCGACGAGTTCAATGGAAAACTGATCTACTCGTCTGGCACGGCTACCGACGATGAAAGCGAGACCCGTGAGCCAGCCACCGACCCACGCTGGGCTGCACTGCGAAAATTGTCTGATAACTGAATAAATGGGTTGTCGCCCGGGACTCAGGGTGTAAGATTTTTTACACCCTTGTTCTTCAACGACAACCAGCACATATAAACTGTAAAACTCCCCATGGCACACCCCAAACGACGCCACTCGACAACCCGGCGCGACAAGCGCAGAACCCACTACAAGGCTACCGCCGTAACCCTCTCGACCGATGCACAAACGGGCGAAGTTCACGAGCGTCACCACGCCCATATTTTTGAGGGCAATCTGTTTTATAAAGGCCAGATGATCGTTGAGAATTACGCGAAAACAGCCTGATTGTTGCGTGGTTACCTGAAGTATTTCGCCATCGTCTTTCCGAAGATGAACGCGAAATACTTTTTTATTACCCGTTACCTCCTATTTTTACGCATATTTTTTGCGGTCCGGCAGCGTCCGGAGGTGTTGAACCAACAGAGTCAATGAGAATTGCAGTGGACGCAATGGGTGGCGATTTCGCCCCCGAAGCGATTGTGGAAGGCGTATGGATGGCCGCTGCTGAAGTGCCGGAAACGGTGACTATTGTCCTGATTGGCAAAAAGGCCGTGCTGCAGGCCCTGCTCCAGGCACACGGTGCCCATGCCTCGGCGGCCATTGAACTGGTCAATGCCGACGACGTTATAGATATGGGCGAGCACCCCACCAAAGCCCTGTCGCAGAAACCCAATTCCAGTATCAGCGTTGGGTTTAAACTGCTCAAAGAAGGCTCCGTCGATGCCTTTTGCAGCGCGGGAAACACGGGTGCTATGCACGTGGGGGCACTCTTTAGCATCAAGGCAACGGAGGGCGTTTTGCGCCCCTGTATTGCGGGCTTTGTGCCACAAATTACGGGCAAACAAGCCATCATGCTCGACATTGGGGCCAACGCCGACTGCAAACCCGATATGATGGCGCAGTTTGGTGAAATTGGGTCCATCTACGCGCAGTATACGTTTGGCATCGACCGGCCCCGCGTAGCCCTGATGAACATTGGATCCGAAGCGCAAAAAGGATCGCTCATCGTGCAGGCCGCCCATCAATTGCTGACAGATAACCGCCGGATAAATTTCATCGGCAACATAGAAGGGGGCGATTTTTTTGCGGGGAAAGCCGATGTTATTGTAACAGACGGCTTCACGGGCAATACCCTTTTCAAGTTGGGCGAATCGTTTTATACGATGGCCCTCAGGCGCGGCATCCGCGACGAGTTTATCGACCAGACAAACTACGAATCCATTGGCGGCAGTCCGATTCTGGGTGTTAACGGAAACGTTATCATTGCCCACGGGATTTCGTCTCCCCTGGCCATTAAAAATATGATTGGCTTAGCCATCCGCCAGGTCGAATCCGGCGCGTATGCTAAAATTGCACAGGCCCTAAATTAACCGTTCAGCGTGAGCAAACCGTAGTTAGCCGTTCAGAAACTTTTCGTTATTGTGGTTCCCCCCGGCACTACTTGCTCACTGAATATACTTTACTATGCCTAAAGCTGCCATAACAGGAATATATGGGTACGTTCCCGACTACGTTCTGACAAATGCAGAGCTGGAACGGATGGTGGATACAAATGACGAATGGATTACAACCCGCACCGGTATTAAAGAACGCCACATTCTGAAAGGTGAGGGCATGGGCTCGTCTCACATGGGTGCCAAAGCCGTGGCCGGACTGCTGGAAAAAACCAATACGAAGCCCGAAGAAATCGACCTGCTCATCTGCGCCACCACCACCCCCGATTATGTCTTTCCGTGCACCGCCAACCTCATCAGCGACATGGTTGGCATTCGTAACGTAGGTGGCTTCGACATTCAGGCGGCCTGTTCGGGGTTTTTATACGCCCTCACCGTGGGAACCCAGTTTATCGAAACCGGCAAATACCGAAAAATCATTATCGTGGGGGCCGATAAAATGTCGGCCATCACCGATTATACCGACCGGACCACCTGCATTCTGTTCGGCGACGGGGCCGGGGCGGTGATGCTTGAACCCAACGAAGACGGCTACGGCGTGCTCGATTCCATCATTCGTTCCGACGGGTCGGGCCAGCAGCATCTGTTCCAGAAAGCAGGTGGTAGCCGTTACCCGCCCACCCACGAAACCGTTGAAAAACGCTGGCATTATGCCTACCAGGACGGACCGTCGGTGTTTAAATTTGCCGTTAAAAACATGGCCGACGTATCGGCCGAAATTATGGCCCGCAACCACCTCGCTGGTAACGATGTGGCGTGGTTGGTGCCTCATCAGGCCAACAAACGCATTATCGACGCTACGGCAAACCGCATGGGCATCAGCATCGATAAGGTGATGATGACCATTCACAAGTACGGCAATACCACGGCCGCTACCATCCCACTGTGCCTGTTTGATTATGAATCGCAACTCAAAAAAGGTGATAACCTGATACTGGCCGCGTTTGGAGGTGGTTTTACCTGGGGAGCTGCCTACGTGAAATGGGCTTACTAAAATAAATTCATCTGTTTGTGGCCCTGGCAGGTGCACGATGTTGATTGCACTAACCAGCCCACTAACCCTAACCTATACACTGTACCAATGGCAACGACCGCAGATATCCGTAATGGATTGGTTATCAATTACAACAACGACCTGTTTCAGGTCACTGAGTTTCAGCACGTGAAACCGGGCAAGGGCGCGGCCTTCGTGCGCACAAAGATGAAGAGCCTGACCTCGGGCAAGGTGCTCGACAACACATTCAACGCGGGGGTAGCCATTTTCCCGGTGCGGGTCGAACGCCGTAAGTTTCAGTATCTCTACAAGGATGAAGCAGGCTATAACTTCATGGATCAGGAATCGTTCGATCAGATTAACCTGAGCGAAAAAATCATTGATGGGGCCGATTTGCTCAAAGAAGGTCAGGAAGTGGAGATTTTAATGAACGCCGAGAGCGAGCTGCCGCTCTCCTGCGAACTACCGCCTTTTGTGGAACTCGAAGTGACCTATGCTGAACCGGGTATGAAGGGCGACACCGCCAACAGCCCCAAAAAGCGGGTCGAGGTGGAATCCGGAGCAAAAATTATGGTGCCGCTCTTTATTGAATCAGGCCAGAAAATCCGGGTCGATACCCGCACCCGCGATTACGTTGAACGCGTGAAATAAAGAAAAAGTCGTAAGTTTTTCGCCCGTAAGTCACACATTATCCGCGCACGAAACACTTACGACATATACGACTTACGCTTTTTTTTTGACATGGACACAAAAGACATCCAACAACTCATTGGCTTCATTTCTCAGTCGGGATTAGACGAGGTCAATATTGAAACCAATGACCTGAAAATCAGCGTCAAACGCTACGGTTCGGGCAGCCCGGCGGTGGCCGTAGCACCGGTGGCCACGTTGGTGCCAACTTCGGCACCAGGTCCGGCACCCCAGCCAGTTGCTGCCACCCCAGCCGCGCCCG
This sequence comes from Spirosoma sp., assembly GCA_043750915.1. Classification (GTDB taxonomy): domain Bacteria; phylum Bacteroidota; class Bacteroidia; order Cytophagales; family Spirosomataceae; genus Spirosoma. The sequence continues at coordinate 6,080 of JAYVAP010000459.1, forward strand.
CTCAGGCCGATACCGCGCACTACATCACCGTCAGATCGCCCATGATCGGTACCTTCTACCGGTCGGCCACACCCGATTCGCCCCTGTTTGTTGAGCCGGGCGACAGTGTGAGCGAAGGCAAAGTGCTTTGTATTATCGAGGCCATGAAGCTGTTCAACGAAATTGAGTCGGAAGTGTCGGGCCGTATTGTCAAAGTGCTCGTTGAAAACGCCACCCCGGTTGAGTATGACCAACCTTTATTTTTGGTAGACCCCAGTTAAAGACCAAAGGAGCAAATGCGTGCCGGAGTAATTTGATGCCCGGCTCGCGCCTGCGCTCCTCAATCCCGCTTCGGCGGGCCGATTTCACGCCTTATGTTCAAGAAAATATTAATTGCCAACCGGGGAGAAATTGCCTTGCGGATCATTCGGACGTGCCGCGAAATGGGCATCCGAACGGTAGCCGTTTACTCGACCGCCGACCGTGAAAGTCTCCACGTTCGGTTTGCCGACGAAGCCGTTTGCATTGGCCCCCCCCCCAGCCGCCAGTCATACCTGAGTATTCCCAATATTTTGTCGGCTGCCGAAGTAACCGGTGCCGATGCCATTCACCCCGGCTACGGTTTCCTGTCGGAAAACGCGGAGTTCTCCCAAATCTGCACCGACTACGGCATCAAGTTCATTGGGGCCACCGCCGACCAGATAAACGGTATGGGCGACAAAGCCACGGCCAAAGCCACCATGCGGTCTGCCGGCGTACCCGTTATTCCCGGTTCCGAGGGGCTGCTGGAATCTATTGAGCAGGGGCTGCAGCTGTCGGCCCAAATGGGCTACCCCGTTATTGTGAAAGCAACGGCCGGGGGCGGTGGTCGCGGTATGCGCATTATCCGGTCGGAAGATGAGTTTGAGAAAGCCTGGCACGATGCCCGCACCGAAGCGGGTGCCGCCTTTGGTAACGATGGTTTATATTTAGAAAAATTTGTTGAGGAACCCCGCCACATCGAAATCCAGGTTGTGGGCGATCAATATGGCAACGTCTGCCACCTTTCGGAGCGCGACTGCTCCATTCAGCGCCGACACCAGAAATTGGTCGAAGAAACCCCCTCGCCCATTGTGTCGCCCGAGCTGCGCGAGAAAATGGGCGAAGCAGCCATCAAAGCGGCCCAGGCCATTGGCTACGAAGGAGCCGGTACGGTAGAGTTTCTGGTGGATAAACACGGGCAGTTCTTTTTCATGGAAATGAACACCCGCATTCAGGTCGAACACCCTATTACGGAGGAGGTTACCGATTTCGATCTCATTAAAGAGCAGATAAAGGTGGCCGCCGGCACCGAGATTTCGGGCCGTAACTACACGCCTAAACTCTTTGCCATGGAATGCCGCATCAACGCCGAAGATCCGGCCAACGGCTTTCGGCCCTCGCCGGGGAAAATTACGGTCCTCCACCTGCCCGGTGGTCATGGCGTCAGAATAGACACCCACGTCTATGCGGGCTACACCATCCCGCCCAACTACGATTCGATGATTGCCAAACTGATTGTGTCGGGCCAGTCGCGCGAGGAAGTGATTACGCGGATGAAGCGGGCTTTGCAGGAATTTGTGATTGAAGGCATAAAAACCACGATCCCCTTCCACATCCGGCTCATGGACGACCCCAAGTTTAAGTCCGGGCAGTTTACAACGGCTTTCCTGGACACGTTCGATTTCTCCAAACTTTAGCCGTTCAGTTCCTATTCTAACGCCAAAAGCCGACTGTTGAGAACAACAGTCGGCTTTTTTGAGAAAGCGGGTTAAGGCAACTCAGAATTTATAAGCTACTTTAAGCGTCGTGTAGCCACGTCCCCGGTAGTCGCCACTCTTACCCCACCAGGTAATAAAAGGCCCCGTGGTGTAGTTTTCCCATAAAATGTTGGCTTCGGCACTAATGGCCAGTCGCGCCGACGAGAGGCCTATCCGGGGAACTATACCGGGGCAACTGCCAAGTGCTATGTTTTTAGAAGATTTATACTTGTCGGCGAGCAGCTCACCCGTGCCACGCGAAAACCGTCCCAGTCCTACGCCAATAAAAGGCTTCAGGCCGGATTGATTTGGTTTGAAGTGATAGTCCAGAAACAAGGCAATCGAGGGTATTGCCGGTGCCTTGACAATGCCGTTGTCCAGGTCGAAATTATTGTAAGTTGCCCGGTACTTTGTCAGGAAGGCATACTCAAGGCGCAATCCCAGGTTCCAGTGTTTGCCCAGCCGATACTGCGGCTCAATAAAGACAACCGGAGCTGCCTGCGCCAACCAGAGACCGCCGTAGTGGCTGGGTGCGGCAATGCCTAAACCAACCAGCAGATTGAACCGGCGGGGCGCATCGGCGTCCTGTACCGGAGTTGTTACAACAGTCGTGCTGTCTGTTTGCTGACCGTAACTTTGCTGATTAGCCAACAGGGTAATCAGGGTCATACCTACTACAAAAAGGTGCTTCATCATTACTTTACATTTTAGTTTTTTAGAGGGTTTTAATAATAAACGGTTACAATGAAGCAGCGGGACAGGCCCTAATGAAATCATGTAACGTCCACAATATTAGTGATTATAAGACGCTTAACTTGGGACAAAGTCACACATCTCTAAAAAATGACTGTTTTTGTGGGTTTTATTATGTAACTTATTTCTTTCATTAAAATTTGTATGCTTCTTTTATTTATCGCGCTGTATCTGCTGGCTAACATTGCGGTTGGAGCGTGGGCAGCCCGGCGCGTAAAAACATCGCAGGATTTTGTGCTGGCAGGCCGGCGGTTGCCGCTTGCGCTGGCCGCATCCGTTACGTTTGCCACCTGGTTTGGTTCCGAAACCCTTTTGGGTGCCCCGGCCATGTTTGTGGAAGGCGGTTTACCGGCCATTATCGAAGAGCCATTTGGGTCGGCACTGTGCCTGTTTTTGGTGGGTGCTTTTTTTGCCCGCCCCCTCTATCGAATGGGCATCACCACCTTCTGCGACTACTTCGGCATCCGCTTTGGCCGGGCCGCCGAGCTGCTGTCAGCCGTGATGATGATTCCCTCCTATTTCAGCTGGATAGCGGCCCAGCTGGTTGCTATTGGCATTGTGCTGAGCGTAGTCACCGATATTCCCCGCCTGTATTGTATTTTGTTCAGTGCTACGGTAGTGATGAGCTACACCCTGCTTGGAGGCATGTGGTCAATCTCCATCACCGATTTTTTTCATAACCTCATCATCATTATCGCGCTGGTGGTGCTGAGCGTGGTGCTTTGGCAGGACGTGGGCGGCTGGGAAACCATTCGGCAGCGAACACCGCCGGGCTTCTTCCGGTTTTTGCCCCACCCAACGGTCAAAGGCTGGGTGGAGTATGCAGCGGCCTGGTTCACCATCGGGCTGGGCAGCATTCCGCAGCAGGACATTTTCCAGCGCGTTATGGCGGCCAAAACCGAGAACACGTCGGTGCGGGCATCGTATCTGGCATCGGGGTTGTACCTGACGGTGGCTATGTTGCCGCTTTTCATTGCCCTGAGTGCCAAACTATTACATCCTAATCTACCCGCCGACAATCAACTCATTATTCCCAACATGGTGATGCAATACGGCAGCTTACCGATGCAAATCCTA
>JAYVAP010000460.1:0-4343 GCA_043750915.1 Spirosoma sp.
TCGCGGCTGGCCTGCACCGATTTATCGGCCACACGGACGTAAGCTTTCTTGACATCGGGGTCGGCCGGGTCAGGCAAAATGTAATGGGGCTTACTCAGGCTAGATGGCACCCGAATCACCAAAACCTCGCGCTCATCCGGCAGCGGCACCCGATCGATGGTGTAGCTGATGCGCGGAAAGCAGTGTTTGTGAATGGCCCGAACGAGCAGATACTCGTCTTCGTCGGCATATTTGAGGCCAGGAATTTTCTTGTCGTCGCCGACACCGATAAGCAGGGTACCGCCGTTGGTATTGGCGAAGGCCACCACGCCCCGGATTATTTTTTCGGGGTGATTGGTTTTCAACTTGAACTCTAAGCTGGTGCCTTCTCCCCGCCTGACCAGATTCTTAAGCGCCTGATAGTCCATACCCGATGGGTTCATCTGGTTAAGCACTAAATAGTGCTAAAGATACGGCTTCTCCACAATTTTACACATCTGACCGCCGGATCGCTGTTTTGCGATAAAAGTTGCCGTCAAACGACCAACTTTTATGCGCACTAAACCGTTATTAATTACATAACGTAACAAACTTAGTCAATTTAATAAACGCAAAAATGCTACTGAACGTTGCCTTAGTGCTGGGTACATTTTTATTCATGGAAGGCGTTGCCTGGTTTACTCATAAGTATATCATGCACGGATTTTTATGGAGCTGGCACCGCGATCATCACAATCACCATAACGGTTTTTTCGAGCGAAACGACCTGTTTGCCGTTGTCTTTAGCCTGACCGCTATCTGCCTGGTTGTGACGGGTGTCGATAATCCTGACTATAGGTATCTGGCCTGGATTGGCGCGGGGGTGACGCTATATGGCCTGTTTTACTTCATTTTCCACGACATCATTGTGCATCGGCGCATGAAAATGAAAGTGGATACCAGCGGGCGTTACATGCAGCGCATTATGCGGGCACACTATATCCACCACAAGGTTCACTCGAAGGCAGGAGCCGAAGCATTTGGCTTTCTCTACGCCCCCAAACGCTACGACCGACCAGTGAAAGCCACGTCCCTCGATACCAATTCGGCAACAGCCTGAGGTGGTAACCGGCAAATCCCGGAAAGCTTATCCTCATACAATTCAAAAAGGGTGCCCTTCGCTTAAGGGCACCCTTTTTTTAGTCATCGACCCAACTGATCAATATTCGTCCTCGTTAAAGAAGAAGTCATCTTTAGTTGGATAGTCGGGCCAGATTTCTTCGATGCTTTCGTAGGGTTGCCCGTCGTCTTCGAGTTCCTGGAGGTTCTCGACAACCTCCAGCGGGGCACCGGAGCGAATCGAATAATCAATTAATTCGTCTTTGGTGGCGGGCCAGGGAGCGTCTTCGAGATAAGAAGCTAGTTCGAGTGTCCAGTACATAGTGTGTGCCTTGTGTTAATGTCTATTTTTTAATCAGGGTGCAAAAGTAAAAAAATCGGTAACATCCAAAATGTTTTCGGCGAATTTCGGGCGAAAATGTTCTGCACGTTTCATTTTACCGGTGTTTAGGCCATTAACCCATAAAACAACCATTTGTTTCCAATAGGCCGATAATTGTGTTCTATCCGTTGTGGATACGAAACGCGTATGACCCGTCAATTATTTTATCCCGCTCTTTTTCCTGTCGCTCAACCCGTCCATGATCATCGAAGTATGTGCCTATTCACTCCAGTCCTGCCTGACCGCCCAGGCCGCTGGCGCACAGCGCGTTGAACTCTGCGGTGGGCAGGCCGAGGGGGGAACAACACCCAGCGCGGGGCTGATTCAACTGGCTCGCCAACACTTGACCATTCCACTCCAGGTAATGATCCGGCCACGCGGGGGCGACTTCCTCTATACCCCAACTGAACTGGCGGTTATGAAAGCCGATATCAACCTGGCCAAAACACGGGGGGCAGACGGTCTTGTTCTGGGCATCCTGAACGCCGACGGCACCATAGACGAGCGTCGAACCAAACAACTGGTTGAACTTGCCCATCCGTTGCCCGTTACATTTCACCGGGCTTTCGATATGGCGCGTGACCCGGCCGAAGCCCTTGAAGCCATCATCCGCAGCGGGGCCACGCGCCTGCTTACGTCGGGCCGCCAGCCCACCGCAAAGGCGGGCTTACCGCTGCTTCGTCAGTTGGTTGGGCAAGCCGCCCAACGCATCGAGATCATGGCCGGAGCAGGCATCAACGCCACCAATGCCGGTATGCTGATCGAAGCGGGCGTTCAGGCACTTCACCTCAGCGGCAGCACCCGGCACAACAGCCCGATGACCTACCGGCAATCCGGCGTTTCAATGGCCTCGGCCCCGCCGGGCGAGTATGACCGGTCTGAAACGGATGAAGAAAAGATTCGGGCGGTTGTGGATTGCTTGAAGGCTTCTTAAAGCCACCCACTCACCGCCAGCCTTCAGGTTGTTGACCCGTTCGATAAGGCCCTTCGGTGCAGGATTCGCAGGTTTGCCAGAATGGATACACTGTTTTGGCAAATGGCTGGCTGGATGCCACAAACCGACTGACATAGACGATGCGCTGTTTGCGGGCCGATACCTGAAAATACCCCAGCATGGGCGACCCGCCCGCCTTGTCGTTGCCGATGTTACCCGTCAGCGTGGCGGGCGTCGCGTCGAAAACACTGCCCACGTTGCCCGTCAGGGCCTGCACCGTTTGCCAATACTGGTAGGCCCCCCGGCTAAGCGACTGCTGCCCGATGGCCAGGTAATAAGGCGATATATCGTCGAACGGTGCGCGGGCTATCTGCTGCCCAATTAGGCGGTTGCCGTTGATGAGCCGGTCTGATGCCAGCAGCACCTGGCCGGCACTGCGGCTGATGTTCCAGCAACTGGAGCAGCAGCGTTTGGCATAAATGGTCTGATCGGGCCGAAAAAGCACGCAAAACTCGGGTTGCTCATAATGCACCCAATCCCACTGGTAATAGTTTTCGGCGTTGGCCGGGTCGGTTAGGTCGACAAATACGGCGAAGCTGCCGGGGGTGTCGCCAGCGGTAGTTCGAGACCGGTAGGCCCAGTAAACGCTATCGATGGCCGGAACAGCCTGCATCGTCTCCGGCCCGGAGCGATACGTTTGATTCTGGTAGCTCACCAACAGCGAATAACGTCGGCCCGGCTGCCCCCGGAAACCACCGGGCGACAGATAATTGCCCCGCCCCGCATCCGTAAAAACCGCAATGATGCCTTTATCGTCGGTCACAGAAATGCGGGCACCCGTCACGCGCTGGTCAAAAACGCTTTCTTCGCTGTTATATCCTGCCGACTGCGACAGCGAGAAACGATACGGGCCGGGCGCATCGGTCAGCACACCCTCGAACACCAGATACCGCTCGCTACCCACGAGTTTGGGGTCATACGGATCGATACACGAAAAAAGTGTGGATAAAAAAACCAGCGTGACAAGGAGAAGGCGGGCAGTCATCAGAATCGAAAATTATAGCTTATTGATGGAATGACCGATCCCAGCACCGATAGCTTATAGGCATTTACCCGGTTGTAGTACTCGGCATAGAGCGTGGGCGTTTGTACATATACAGAATAGGCATTCCGCCTGCTCAGCAGGTTATAGAGCGACAGGCTCCAGTCGCTCTCGTAGGCGCGTTTTCCCTTCGGCTGACCGCCGTTGCGCAGGCCGTTGACAGTCAGGCCCAGGTCGCACCGGATATAGTCGGGCAGGCGGTTCTGATTGCGGTCGGTGAAGTAGGGCACAATGCGATTGCCCACATACAGCTTGGCCCCCGGATAAGTAATGGGCCGCCCGGAGGCATAAACGCCATTAAAAGATACACTGACCCGGCTGCTCAGTTTCTGATTAAGAATAACGTTCAGCATGTGCGGTTTGTCATACGGAGCCGGGTAATACCGGCCACCGTTAACCCTAGCATCGGCCATCGGGCTGTCGATTTGAAACCGTGTCTGCGAGTAGGTATAACTGATCCAACCCGTGAGCAGCCCCCCGTTTTTGCGAACAAACAACTCCAGACCCCGCGCAAAACCATTTCCCTGCAACATAGCCGTTTCGGGATATCGGTTCAGGAGCAGCGTGGTGCCACCTTTGACATCATTAACGTTTTTGATCTGTTTATAAAAGACCTCAACCGAGAGTTCGACGGCATTATTTCGGAGGTTCTGAAAGTAGCCCAGCGATACCTGATCAGCCACCTGTGGTTTTAGGTAAGCGTCGGCCACCTGCCAGCGATCGGCGGGCAGTGCGGCCGTTGTGTTGGAAAGCTGCTGTAGATACTGAATCATCCGGCTGAGTCCAAACTTGATGGATACCCGCTCACTCAACGCATAACGGATTGCCAAACGCGGTTCCAGCCCACC
>JAYVAP010000461.1:0-5950 GCA_043750915.1 Spirosoma sp.
CGATCGTCGTGCCTACACAATAGTTGAGGTAAAGAAAACGTACGTTCTCGCTACGCGTGACAATATTGAACGGACAGACCGAAATTTTCAGGAAGGGCCGCAAGAGTATTTATATAAAACCGATCCTGAGGCAGTACATGAGCGGGCTAATCTGCGTAAAGACGGCAACTATTATATGGGAGATCAGGCATTAAAAATCGGTTACCGTAACGAATACGAAGACCCTTATTTCTGACAAATCATCGGCGAACAAGACCAATAAGTCCGTGGAAAAAACTTGCCCGTAAATTTAAATCTTGATCATCAAAAAGGGTAGCCAGCTAAAGTTGACTACCCTTTTTTAGTTTTAGCGCACCTGCAAAGCCTGTTTTACCGCTCCCCCATCAGCTTAAAATCGCGGAGGGTAGGGCCGGTATAAATCTGGCGTGGTCGGCCAATGGGTTCTTTCTGTTCGCGCATTTCTTTCCATTGCGCAATCCAGCCCGGCAGGCGGCCAATGGCAAACAGCACCGTGAACATATTGGTTGGGATGCCCAGGGCGCGGTAGATAATACCCGAATAGAAATCGACGTTGGGATAGAGCTTGCGCGACACGAAATAGTCGTCGTGCAAGGCAGCTTCTTCGAGTCCTTTGGCAATTTCCAGCACCGGATCGTTAACCCCTAATTTTGCCAGCACGTCGTCGGCCGCTTTTTTGATGATGCGGGCACGGGGGTCAAAATTTTTGTAGACGCGGTGGCCAAAACCAGACAACCGGAAGCCCGTCGTTTTGGCATTTTTGGCCATCTCCACGTATTTACTGACATCGCCCCCGCCATTTTTGATTGCTTCCAGCATCTCAATCACTTCCTGATTGGCACCCCCGTGCAGCGGCCCCCACAGGGCACTGATACCCGCCGAAACCGACGAGTAGATATTGGTATGGGACGAACCCACGAGCCGCACCGTGCTGGTGGAGCAGTTTTGCTCATGGTCGGCGTGCAGAATAAGCAGCACGTTCAGGGCCTCGGCCACTACCGGATCAACTTTATAGTCTTCGACCGGCAGCGAGAACATCATGTTCAGAAAATTCTGGACGTAATCGAGGTTGTTTTTGGGGTAGCTGATGGGATGCCCCAGCGATCGTTTGTAGGACCAGGTGGCAATGGTTGGCAGTTTGGCCAGCAACCGAATAATGTGAAGGTCTGTATGATCGGTACTGCTGTTGTCGGCCACATCAGGGTAAAACAAACTCATGGCACCCACTAAGGACGATAACACACCCATGGGGTGCGAATTGACGGGAAAACCGTCGAAAATTTTGCGCATATCCTCGTTCACGAGCGTATGCCGCCGGATGCCGTTTTCGAAGACCGAAAATTGCTCGCGGGTGGGCAACTCGCCGTAGATCAGCAGATACGACACTTCCAGAAACGACGCTTTCGAGGCCAGTTCTTCGATAGAGTACCCCCGGTAGCGTAGGATGCCCTCTTCGCCGTCTAAAAAAGTGATGGCACTTTTGGTGGCACCGGTATTTTTATAGCCCCGGTCCAGGGTAACGTAGCCAGTTTGATCACGGAGGTTAGAAATGTCGAATGCTTTTTCGTGTTCGGTTCCCTCCAGCGTTGGGAACGAATAAGTTTTACCATCGACGGTTAATTCAGCTGCGTTTGCCATAGGGAAAGATCAGGGTAGGTTATGCTAAAAAAACGGGTTAGCGCGAATTAGTGAATTGGAAACAACGGGCTACTCCATCAACCGGGCGAAATTAGCCCAAAAACACAAACGGCGAACCAAAGCCACCGAAAAAGTGCATAAAACCCATATTAAATAATTGTGTAACCACGGGACGGTGTCATTGGTTTGGCTTATCGCGGGTAGATTTTGCCGTCTTTCATCACCATCCGAACGCGCCGAACTGCGTCAATTGTGCGCGCTGGGTCGCCCGCAACCGCCACCAGATCGGCCAGCAAACCGGGCCGGATGCGCCCCCGGTCGGCCAGGTGAAACACATCGGCATTGACCGACGTGGCCGAGCGCAGCACCGCCAGCGGATTCATGCCATAATCGACCATCATGATCAGTTCGCGGGCGTTATCGCCGTGGCTAAACACGCCCACGTCGCCCCCGGCGCAAACGGCTACGCCGGCATCTAAGGCCTGGCGAAAGGTAGCGCGTTTCTGGGCAATACGCTCCGGTTCGGGTTCCTGCCCTTTTTTCCAACCGCGATACTGACTTACGGCATCACCGGCTGCCAGCGTCGGGCAGAGGGCCGTGCCGTGTTGTTTCATCAGGGCGAAGATGGCGGGCGTGCCCGCATCGCCGTGCTCAATGGTTTCGCAACCGGCCAGGATGGCCAGGCGCATCCCTTCGGCGGTGCTGGCGTGGGCCACCACGCCCCGGCCACTGCTGCGGGCCGTTTCTACAATCAGGGTTAATTCAGCGAGCGTGAAGGTAGGCCGCGCTTCGGCCATCAGACCCCAGCGGTAATCGGCGTAGACTTTAATGGCATCGGCTCCCTTACCAATCTGCGTTCTAACCGCCCGGATCAGCGCGTCGTGGCCATCGGCTTCTTCGGCACCCTGCGGTATTGCCACGTCGGGACTAAATCCTTTGGGGCCGTAGCTACCCGTGGCAATGAGTGCCCGCGTCACCACCATCATGCGCGGACCGGCAATAATACCCTGCTCAATGGCTTGTTTCAACCCCACATCATCGTAGTCGGCTCCTTCGGTGCCGAGGTCGCGCACGGTAGTGAAGCCCGCCAGCAGGGTTTTTTGGGCGTGAACGGTGGCGCGGGCCACCCGCAGCGATCGGGGTTCGCGCAAAACCTGATCGTCCCAACTGGTTTCGTTATAGGGGTGCAGCAGCAAATGCGCGTGCCCCTCAATGAGGCCGGGCAACAGCGTGGTACCCGTCAGGTCGATGATTTCAGCACCCTGGGCCAGCACCCCGCCTGCCGGGCCAACAGCGTCGATCTTGTTTTCCCTCACGCGCACCACCCAACCGTCGTGCATGGCTTCCCCGTCGAAAATACGGTCGGGCCGTAGCAGGTAAACCGTCGGAGCCAACTGGGTTTGTGGTGCTACGGCAACTGGCCCGCCAACAGTATTGATGACCGGCCCAGTTGGGCCTGTTGGCAAGATGCAGCCAAACCCACTCAATAAAATAAGCCCGGCGTAATGCGTCCACATGATTTTACTATACGTTTTTATACCTAAAAAATGAGTTCTGCCGATATTTTTGAATAGGGCCGGAGCCAGACAAACGACTCGTTATCATGTTAGCAAAACCGGACCCCTTACCAGCTTTTCCGCAAACTTACGAAGCCGCCAACCGAATTAGGAAACAACTCACCCTGATCCCTCGCTACGGTTGTTGTGAGGGTGGTGCCAGACCAGCCGCCCAGCCGCCACTGCGCCGACAATAAGGTCGAAAACTGGCGAAATGGTTGCGGGTAGGGCTGGTTGTAAGTACCGAAGTTTCGACTGTAGGAAGCCCGCAGCGTCAGGGCAGGTCCGCGTTTGAAGGCACCCATGGCCCCGCCATACCAGGCCACCACCCGATTGTTGGCAAAAAAACCGCCACCGGTGAAGGCGTTTACGGTGGGCGAAAAATCAGAGCGGGGTGCAATAAAGGGTGTGCCGAGGGTGCGGCCCCGGTAGGACCACCCCTCGCGGTACTGACTGTGGTTAAAGTAGTTGTCCCGTCCCTGATAGCGGATTACCTGGTCAAAAAAGGGTCCGCTCTGATTGGTTGTACTTATCCACTCCACCACTACGCGCTGTACCCGAAAAGCGGCACCGGGCCGTTGCTGGTTCAGAAACCGCAGGCCCGTCAGCCCGTCGGGCAGGTTTTGGAGGGCCAGCCCGGACGCATCATCGTATATATGCTGGTGATAAAGCAGCCAGTTGGCGGTTCGGCCCTGCCATTCCAGTGCAACGTCATAGCTGCCCACGTGATTGCCCACGCGGTTTTCTCCATCGAAACTGGTGAAGCGGCTGTTCTGAATATCATCGGGATAACGGCCGGTGACCAGCGATACATAATCGCGGAACGAGGTTGGCAACGTACCATTGATGGCTAAAGTCGTTCCCACCAAGTAGTCGGCCCGCCCGCCCCACTGCACCTGGTGGTTTATGCCGGCATAGATACGAATCCGCCAGTTGGGTTTGCCAATGCGGCCGTAGAGGTACTTATGGTGTAAGTAACTGCCCTGGACATAGGTATTTGCGAACCAGCCGTGGGCATATCCGCCCCGCAGGGCCAGCAGTTTTCGGGTGAACGGCACCACCACAAAGTTGGGCATGTGGAATTGTATTTTAGGAAACGGGGCGGCATTGCCCGACCAGGCCACAAAGCCCGATGTCAGCAGCGTGTCGCCCAGCCCTACCACCTCACGCCGGTTTCCGCCGTATAGCTCAAATACACCCACCTTTATTTTTACGTAGGCTTCTGGCAGCAGCAGCGCGGGGTTGTTGGCCAGGGCGGGTGATCCGATGTTGGCAACCGCATACAGCCCAAACCCCCAGTCGAAACGTCGCGCGGTTCGTTCATGCGTCGAGTCGGGCCGCAGCCGATAATCGCGCCAAACACCGGCCCGCAGCGTACCAAAAGACCCGCGCGGGGGTATCAGTCCGTACTGATTAACGGTGAGCCAAAACGGCGTTTGTTCGGGGCTTGCCCGAAGCCCCCCTGCTTCAACGACGTAATGAAGAGCCCGGGGCAGGCGATTTTCCTGGGCAACTGTCGGGAACCAGATTGAGCAACACAAAACAACCAGTAAGTAGCGTGAACGCATGAATGAAGGGCTAGCCCGATAACCGGAGATAGAATACAAATGGCCAGCAGGGAGGGCAGGATTTGACGGATCAAACTACGCGAAAATAGCCCATATCCCCTCGCTGTCAGGGCAAATAAAACCACTTAATGACGATTTTGCGCGGGTTGAGCATAAACATCCGGTTGGTATGCCCAACAAGCCAGCGGCCCCCTCCAGATAGTTTGGAGAGGGCCGCTGGCAGGCTACCGGGTAAAATTAGCGTTTGTAGCGGCTTGGGCGTTCACGCCCGATACCGAAACCGTAGCCCAAACTTAGGGTGATGGTTGAGTTTTGCAGCGAGTTACGTGCGCCCCACGCATTTGGCAGGTTATTTTGCACACCCGACAGGCCGAGGTTGTAGCGGGCATCGATCAGGAAACGCTGGCGGTTGCCCGTGCCCCAGTTGAGCTGAAAACCGCCCGTTGCGCCCAGGTCCAGATTTTTAAAATCGTTGCTGTTATCTGCGTTGAGAGCCGGGCCTGAGCCGCCGTTGATATACTCGCCATTGACCCGTTTGGCGTTCAACTTGATAGCCACTGAGGGACCAATGAAAATATTGGGACGGAAATTACCCGACAGATTCAGAAAGTATCGGCCCACCACCGGGATTTCCAGGTAATTGACGCGCTGCGTGAACCGGCGGGTAGCATCTTCATAGCGCGTTCCGCGCTGCGCATAGAGCACATCGGCTGAAATGCCGAAGTGGTTGAGGGAGCTGTACATCAAAAATGCGCCAGCCGAGATGCCGGGCTTAAACTTCATGCCATCGGCATTGCCCCAGTAATTAGCCATGTTCAGGCCAATTCGCGGACCGGCACTGAACCGCTGCTGCGCATAACCCGTTGACAAAGAGAGTAGAAGGAACGAAAAAATGGCTACGCGTACTGCTTTGGAAATTGCGTTAAACATATAGTTTGTGAAATGGTTGTTGCCGGTTTAACGCTGGCTCTTTCCGAATTGTTTTATTCGCCCAATTCTCATTTCATGTTCCGGCTGCGGTTCGTACCTTTGATTTAGGTCCTCTCCGGGAAACGTTAAACTTAATATCAACAGCATTCTATGAAAAGACCATCGCTGTACTTTTCCGACGAACATGATTTATTTCGGCAGAGCGTCCGGCAGTTCATCGATACCGAAGTAGTTCCGCAC
>JAYVAP010000462.1:0-2202 GCA_043750915.1 Spirosoma sp.
CTTGTTCCGGATCGGCTTCGGTGCCGTCGTTGTTGCCCAGCGAGTCACCATTGCCATAGTTGGCGGTGTCCGGCTCCATGTTAGGACTGCCCGATGCCCGCCCACTATTGTCGTGTCGGGTGGCGGCTTCCTGCTGGTTGGTGGGTGTTTCCGGCTGCCCGTTTGCCGGGTCCGACAAATCGGCAGGGTAATAGGTTTCTGTCAGCATGGTGGACTGATCCGGCATTTGCAGGGGGCCGCCGTTGTCTTTGTCGAACGTTTGCGATGGCTCGTTGAGCGGGGCATTCTGGGTAGATTCCATACGGGTAAGGCGTTTTCAGGGGATCACAGGGTAGGGTTTGTCAACAGAAAACCCGTCAGGCACTGAACATGTTTGTTAACCTGCGCCTGACGAATAGGGTTTCATCGGTACAAAGCATCAGCAAGCAACGGTTTTGATCTGGAAACCGTTGCCAGCGGTATACACCCATTATCCATGCTTCAGATTGCTTTCTCACCGGTCTATCGACTCCAATTGCCCGAAGGTCACCGCTTTCCAATGCTTAAATATGAGCTGATCCAAGAGCAGCTCCTCTACGAAGGAACCTGCACCGAGGCCAACTTTTTCAGCCCCGACCCCGTCAATGACCGGCATGTGCTGGGCGTTCATACCGCAGCTTACGTGCGCGACCTGAAGAGCCTGACCGTTGATGCGGCCATGGTGCGCCGGATTGGGTTTCCGCTGACAGCCGGTCTTATCGAACGGGAATGGATTATTACCCAGGGCACTATCGACGGTACCCGGAAAGCCCGGCAGGATGGTGTTGCCATGAATGTAGCCGGCGGAACGCACCATGCTTTTCCCGATCGGGGCGAAGGGTTTTGTATGCTCAACGATGTGGGCGTGGCAGCTCATTACCTGCTCCAGACCGGCCAGTCGAAACAGATACTAATTATTGACCTGGATGTTCACCAGGGCAACGGCACGGCCGTGATGTTTCAGCACGAACCACGGGTTTTTACCTTCAGTATGCACGGCCAGGATAATTACCCGCTCCGCAAGGAACGCTCCGACCTGGATATGGGGCTGCCAACCGGAACCGACGACGAGCACTATCTAAACAAACTGTACGACACGTTGCCAAACTTGATTGAACGCATTCGGCCCGACTTTTTGTTTTTCGTGTCGGGCGTTGATGTGCTGGCCTCCGACCGGCTGGGTAAACTGAGCCTGAGTCGCGACGGTTGCAAACAGCGCGACACGTTTGTGTTCGGGCAGGCCATTGCCCACGGTTTGCCCATCGTGGTGTCGATGGGGGGTGGCTACTCGCCCCGGCTGACCGATATTGTGGAAGCGCACTGTAACACGTTCCGGGTGGCCAGCAGCCTGTTTTTTTAGACATACTGCATAAAGAAAGCCACGGCTGCGGCCTGGCAGAACAACCGGCCCCCGGCGCGTAGGTGCATGTATTCTTAATGCCTGCCGAACTATAAGGGCGGATAATTTGCTTTTCCTCCTTCGATCAGCAATCTTACCAACTAATTGTCCCAGTCTGATAAATTACGACCGGGCAAACATCCTTGCATGAAGCAAAACATCATCAAAACCCGTCTCCAAAATGCCCAGCCTGTTCTGGGTATCCTCTCTAACAGTGCCGACCCAACCGTAGCTGAACTATGCGGTTTTTCGGGGCTGGACTTCTACATGATCGACGGCGAACACAGTTCTATTACCACCGCGCAGGTACAGGACATTGTGCGGGCCTGTGAGGTGAGCGGCATTACGCCCCTGGCCCGCGTGCGCAGTTCCGACCCAAAATTGATTTTGCAGTACCTCGATGCGGGTGTGATGGGCCTGATGATGCCCGGTATCAAAACCGCCGACGAAGCCGACGCGCTGGTGCAGTCGGTGATGTACCCGCCCATGGGATCCCGGAGTTTAGGCCCCGTTCGCTCGGCCGATTACCTGCTGGGGGCTATGAGCCAGAGCGAATATGTCCAGTTTGCCAACGAGCAATTGCTGGTACTGCCCCAGATTGAAGATAAAGAAGCGGTAGAAAACCTGGAGGAAATGCTGGTAGTGGCCGGTATCGACGGATTCGTTGTCAGCCCCCGCGACCTGGCCATGAGCATGGGTTATTACGACGGTCCGGGCCATGAGGAGGTCAAGAAAACGATTGGGGGGGTGGTAGAAAAAATTAGAAAAGCAGGGCTGGTCGTTGG
>JAYVAP010000463.1:0-4727 GCA_043750915.1 Spirosoma sp.
CACGACCACGGCAAACCGGCGGTAAGTTTGTCGGCTCAGATCGTGGAGCAGATTCCCAATGTTGGCCGCTTCGTTCCGAACGGGTATGATAACGGTAAAGGTAGGCCCATCGGCTGGGGCGGGTCTTGTGTGGGCCGTGGGCATTTGCAGCCACGTAACCCACAGCACAATCGTGAACAACGCATAAAAAAAACCAATGACGAGCAGGGCAATCACCAAAACAAAAACGGGTTATAAAAGACGATTATTGACGGGCAACAGACCATTTCAGCCGCCACACCCACACTAAGCCCAGCAGTACCGGCACCAGAATGTTGGCCAGCCAGAGCGTGAGGGTCGCCGTGATGAGCACCGGGGCAGACACCGAACTGCCAGCCTGCAAAAAGGGTGCAAACACCCACAGCGCAGCTGCTTCCCGAACGCCCAGATCGCTCAGCAAATTAAAGGCGGGCGTAATGGTTTTGGCCAGAAACACCAGCCCAATGCCCGATGCCGAAACGCCCGGCAACAGCCCCACACCCACCAGCCGCAGGGCTGCATAGAACTGCGCCGAAAACACCAGATACCGCACCGCAGCCGCGCCAAGAGCCAACGCAATCTCGCGGTCGGTATACTGCCCGGCCACGGCCCAGTAGGGCGCAAACCGGCGCAGGCCCCAACGCCCCGCCAGCCAGCCCACCACCCGCCGACGCACCAGCCCCAGGCCGATGCCCAGCCCGGAAGTGCCCATCAGCAACACCAGCAGCCATTGGCCCGCCACCGTATTGCGGGCGGGCACCACCGTGAGGTGATGCGCCCAGGCCACCGTTCCAAACACTAATGCTACGTAGAACTGCATCCCGCCCGACACCAGGGAGGCACCAATAGCTTCGGCCCGCGCACGCGTGCGCAGCGACAGCACCCGCCCGGCGGTATCGCCCAGCTGAGCAGGCAGCGCAAAACCCAGCGACAGGCCCGCCAGCACGCCCCGGCAAGCCTCCCAATAGGTTGTTTTCTCGACCCGGCGCAGCAGAATCTGCCATTTCAAGCCTTCCAGCCCCCAGTTGACGGGCATGAGCAACAACAGCCCGGCGGCCCAGCGTTCGGGCTGATCGACGGTTTGCAGTTGCTGGCGCACCGTTTCCCAATCGAACCGCTGTTGCCGCAGCACATGGCCGATGTAGGCGACGAGACCGGCAAAAACGGCGATTTTCAGCCAGAAACCGATTTTTTTGGTAGATTTAAATGACAAAACAAACGAGAACCCGTTACTTTGTGAACGTGCTTAACGATTCAATCCATGATTATCACCGCAAAAAATACAGCTGTGTTGCCGGCATGCCTGACCACCGAAAAAATTATTCTTGGTGTGGACCCCGGCACTATGATTGCCGGTTATGGCATCATTTCCATTCAGGGCGGTGTGATGCGGATGATTGAGCACGGCGTGATTCAGCTCAGCAAATATACGACCTACCAGCTGAAGCTCCAGAAACTCTACGAAACCATTATCCGGCTCATTGAGGAACACAAGCCCGACGAAATGGCCATTGAAGATCCGTTTTTCGGCAAGAACGTGCAGGCGATGCTCAAACTGGGCCGGGCGCAGGGTGTGGTGATGGCGGCTGCCCTCTCACGCAACATTCCCATTGTGGAGTATGCCCCCCGGCGCATCAAGCAATCGGTGACGGGCAACGGCAACGCCAGCAAAGACCAGGTATCGCAGATGGTGGGGCACCTGCTGAACGAAGACCTGAACCCCAAATTCTTCGATGCCACCGACGCGCTGGCCATTGCCGTTTGCCACCATTTCCACGAAAACGCACTGCCGGTGGCACCCGGAAAAAAGACCAAAAAGGGAGCCTGGGGCGCCTTTGTGAGCGAGAATGCGAACCGCGTGAGCAGCTAACGGGGCACATCCTCAGCGTCGGGACCGGATAGAGGATATATCAATGTGGGAACGGGAACCAGATCTGACACCTTCTCCTTCGGTGGCTACTTCATAGCGAATCCGGACCGAAGCAGGGAGCTAATCTTCTGGAAGTTTTGATAGGGTGAATCGGGAGGCAAAGTATTGATTTCATATACGCCTGAGTCTGTCTGAACAGAATAAGTAATCACGCACAATTAAACGCGACACTATCCCGAATAGTCATATTAATTGACTTTGCCCTTTCGCCCCTCATAAACTACTGATTATCAATCGGACAACCTATGTAGTTGGCTACATTTTCACATAAAAACCCCATTCCTTTTTAATGCCCGTCCTTAGTAGGATTCGTACGCGAAGCGTAACGTTTCTACGGTTGTCAAGTCATCGGTTGGGAATGGCCGGATTGAGGTTTTAATGCGAACTACGGGCAGATTCGCCGTATTATACTGATATTGATAAACAGTCGATTCGTTACCAGCCGACACCGGTGTCTCGGTCAATACATTGTTTTGGCTCAACGTGAGCATATTGTCGATGCCACCAAAATAGGCTTTGGGGGTGCCCGGGCCAAATTGCAGGTTGACAAAGCCGTTTGGATAGGGCGACGGAATCACGTATACCCCATAGAATGGATTCACCTTATTGTCGTGCGTAAGGGTCGTATAGGACCCACCAGCCGAGTAGGCCGGGCCACCGTGTCCGGCAATGGCTATCGAGTTGACTTGTCGGGTGAGGTTGCTGCCCGTAAACGTAAACGAAGCGGCTCCGCTGATCCTCAGCCCACCGGTTGTGTAGCTGCTGGTGGTGCTCATCAATTGATTGGCACCATTATATCTAAACGATACCGACAAGCCATTCGCAT
The DNA here is from genome assembly GCA_043750915.1 of Spirosoma sp. Classification (GTDB taxonomy): domain Bacteria; phylum Bacteroidota; class Bacteroidia; order Cytophagales; family Spirosomataceae; genus Spirosoma. The sequence goes on from JAYVAP010000463.1 coordinate 2,775, forward strand.
AGTTAATGTTTGATACCTGACCTGCCCCATTGTAGCTATATGAATACTGCTCAACACGGTTAGGTCTGCTGTTTCGGGGATATGGTACGGCTTCATGGCGAAGTTGGGTGAGCCGGTTCTGACCATCATACTGATACACACTGGTTTCAACCTCAGAAGCAGCACTGTCGGGCGATTGATAGGTCAGAATTGAGTTGAGTCGCCCCTGCGCATCGTAGGCAAACGAACTTACTTTGGCAACGTTGTTAGGCAGGTCTAAGGTCAGCGTTTTTACCCGTAGCCGGGTGGCTACCGACCCCGGCGAAACAGCTGGAACCCGGTGATCTGTGCAGGCCCAAAAACCTCCTGCCATCGAAAGAAAGACCAGGTAGCTAAAAAAACGGGTAGTGATCATGGTGGATTCAGGGGTGTGAAAGATGTTTTTTAAGTTAACAGTCGAAAGGTAGGCTATTTTTAAGATTACTTCTATTTTCACTTATTCCCTTCCGGGTGAAAGAATTGAGTTTTAGAAAAGACTGGAAATCAGCATTTTAACTGGAATAAAAATCATTAACATGCTAATTGTCAGCATTGTCAAAAAGTAAAAGTATCGCCCGAAAGGGAGTAATATAGTCTTAAAAAAGTTAGCGAACGGTCTGTTTTGGCTTTGGTCAACATGAATCAGCTTTCTTCTTACTGGGTTTTGTGCAGCAAGGCCCACATGTCGGCCACGCTCATGACGGGCAGCTGACACGCCTGGTTGTAACACACATAAATGGCGGTTTTCCCATCGAGTGTACCCCGACTCTGTAACAGCGGTAAAAGGCTCTGGGTGGTGGTGCCGCACAGGACTTTGTTGGGGTAGAACTCCGCGTCGATTTCGGCGCGGAACTGCTCTGCTTCCGGGCCAACAATGGCGATTTCGGCGGTAGGGCGCACCCGCAGGGCAAATTGGGCAGCCCAGTTGGTGAGGTAATCGGCGTTTTGCCCGACCAGCGGCTGCATCCGTCCCAGCATCCGGCCCGCCCGCGTGCCGTAGTCGGGGCGCTCCAGGAGCAGACTCAGCGTATACAGATTCTCGGCCATCATCGAGTTCGATGCCGGTATCACGTTGTCGAAGAGTTCCTTGCGCCGGGCAATCAAAGCATCACTGTTTTTATCAGTAAAGAAAAATAGTTCGTCCGAAGTGCCGTCGTCGTCCGATAGAGTTGTGGGCAATTCGCTGAAGTTGGCCAGCACGTATTGCGTCAGCGCATCGGCCTGGGTGAGCCAGCTTTCGGTAAAAGTAGCCTGGTAGAGGGCCAGCAGCCCGTCGATCACGGCCGCGTAATCGTCTAAGAAGCCCGTTTGTTTGGCCCGCCCGTCTTTGTAGCTGTGCCACAAGTGTCCATTGCTGTGGTTGTGCATGTTTTTGAGCAGGAAACCGGCGTTGGCGAGGGCAAGCGTAAGAAATTCGGGTTCGCCAAAAACGCGATAAGCACTCACCAATCCCTTCAGCATCAACCCATTCCAGGAGCACAGGATTTTATCGTCCAAGCCCGGCCGAACGCGCTCTTTCCGCACCCGCAGCAGCTGGTTATGGGCAGTTTCCAATCTGTTCGTCAACTCCGCCAGCGACCAGCCCATCCGTTGGGAAAAAACTTCGTTTCTTTCGGTACGGTGCAGGATGTTGCGCTCGTGCTCCCAGTTAGCCTCCCCGGCTGGAATATTATATAAATCGGCAAACCAGCCAAATGCTTCTCCCAGCGTTTCGTGTAGCTCGGGCGTTGTAAAGGTATAAAACAGGCCTTCTACGCCTTCGCTATCGGCATCGAGGGCGGAGTAAAAGCCACCTTCGGGGCTGAGCAGTTCGCGCCGGGCAAAGGCAATGGTCTGGTAAACAACGTGTTTGTAGAGGGGGCTTTTGGTCAGGCTGTAGGCTTCGGCATAGAGCGTCAGCAACTGTCCATTGTCGTAAAGCATCTTCTCGAAGTG
>JAYVAP010000464.1:0-5086 GCA_043750915.1 Spirosoma sp.
GACATCTGCCCTATCTATAGCAAGACTAATGCAGCGGTGAAGCACAGCATACGCCTGGAACTCACAAAATACTTTCCCGCACCCGCACGAGCCGTTCCAGCAAAGCCGCCATCTGATCCAGCGGGAGCATGTTGGCACCGTCCGATTTGGCTTCGGCGGGGTTCATGTGCGTTTCAATAAATAACCCGTCGGCACCAACGGCAATGGCGGCTTTGGCAATGGTGGCAATCAGCGCAGGTTTTCCACCCGTAATGCCCGATGCCTGATTGGGCTGTTGCAGCGAGTGCGTACAGTCCATCACCACCGGTACGCTGTGGGCCTGCATGGCGGGCAGGTTGCGGTAGTCTACAACCAGATCGCCGTAGCCGAAGGAGTTGCCCCGGTCGGTGAGGAATACGATGGCGTTGGGGTTGGCCGTTTTCACTTTCTCAACGGCAAAGCCCATGCTTTCGCCCGAGAGAAACTGCCCTTTTTTCACGTTTATAGCCCGGCCGGTTCGGGCGGCTGCTTCGATGAGTTCGGTTTGACGGCACAAAAAGGCCGGAATCTGGAGCACCTCCACATAGGGCGCGGCCAGGGCGGCTTCGTGCGATTCGTGAATGTCGGTTACGGTGGGGATATGGAAGGTGTCGCCCACCTCTTTCAGGATAGACAAGGCCAGCTCATCGCCGATACCGGTGAAGGAATTAGCCTTTGTGCGGTTCGCTTTACGGTATGAGCCTTTGAAGATGTAAGGAATACCGAGTTTGTCGGTCATGGTCACCAATTGCTCGGCAATGCGGAGGGCCATGTCGCGTCCTTCGATGGCGCAGGGACCGGCCATCAGAAAAAAGCGGTTGGTTTCGGTATGTTTAAGTTTGGGGATTTGCATGGGCCTGTGGGTCGTTTTAGGAGACAAAGGTGCGAAAAATGGGCGAACGCCCCCGTTAGATATCCGGGTATTAATAGCCTTGATAGGTTATTAATACTGGTTCAATAAGCTGACAATCAAATTATTGAGCCGCAGGCGAGGTCATAAATAAACGGGGAGATGGCTAAAAAATTGTTTGATAATCCGGTAGTAAATCCGTTTATTTGCGCAGTTTTTTAACTCCAACGGACTACCAAAATGTCGGACATTGCACAGAAAGTAAAGAATATCATTGTTGAGAAATTGGGTGTCGAGGAGTCGGAGGTAACGCCGGAGGCCAGCTTCACCAACGACCTCGGTGCCGATTCGCTCGACACGGTTGAGCTGATCATGGAATTTGAGAAAGAATTCAATCTGCCCATCCCCGACGATGAAGCCGAAAAAATTGCTACCGTTGGCCTGGCCATCGAGTACCTCGAAAAACACATCGGCAAGTAATTCTGGTGTGGACGTTGTTCGGTAAATCAATCCAGTCAACGGTAAATCATCGTTGATGTCAGCTTGCCGTTTATCCGGAAACAACCGTTGGATAACCCTGTCCAACGCTGTTTTCTTTTCTTCTTTCACGCAGTATAACTGTATGACATTCAAACGAGTAGTAGTGACCGGCCTCGGTGCCTTAACACCCATTGGCAACGATGTAGCCACCTATTGGAGCAACTTAGCCGCCGGTGTCAGCGGGGCCGGTCCCATTACAAAGTTTGACGCATCTAAATTCAGAACGAGGTTTGCCTGTGAGGTGAAAGGCCTTGATGTGACCCAGTATATTCCGCGTCAGGATGCCCGCAAAATGGATGCCTTTACCCATTATGCGCTCATTGCTACCGACGAAGCCATCCGTGATGCCGGCGTTGACGTTGAAACGCTTGACCGCAACAAAGTAGGCGTTATCTGGGGATCGGGCATTGGCGGGCTGAAATCCTTTGAGGATGAAGTGATCGACTACGCCCGGGGCGACGGTACGCCCCGCATCAACCCGTTTTTTATTGTTCGCATGATTGCCGACAGCGCGTCGGGGCAGATTTCTATGCGCTACGGTTTTCGGGGTACCAACTACGTAACCGTGTCGGCCTGTGCCTCCACCAACAACGCCATTATCGATGCCCTCAACTACATCCGGCTGGGGCGGCTCAAGATGTGCGTTGTGGGCGGTTCCGAAGCGGCCGTTACCCGCGCGGGTATTGGCGGCTTCAATGCCAACCGCGCCCTCTCGGAACGAAACGACTCGCCCGAAACAGCATCGCGCCCCTACGACAAAAACCGCGATGGCTTTGTACTCGGCGAAGGAGCAGGCGCACTCATTCTGGAAGAATACGAACACGCGCAGGCCCGGGGTGCCAAAATCTATGCCGAACTGGTTGGCGGGGGAATGTCATCTGATGCCTATCACATTACGGCTCCACATCCCGACGGGCTGGGGGCTTTTCTGGCCATGCAGGACGCGCTGAACGATGCTGGTATTGCACCCACCGACGTAGATTACATCAACACCCACGGCACCTCCACGCCCATTGGCGACCCGCAGGAGCTGAAAGCCATTTATCAGCTGTTTGGCGAGCATTCGTTCCGGCTGAACATCAGCTCTACCAAGTCCATGACGGGTCATTTGCTGGGGGCCGCCGGTGCGGTTGAAGCCATTGCTGCGATCAAAGCCATTGAGCATCAGCTTGTTCCCCCAACCATTAACTACGTCACCCCCGACGACGAGATTGATGCCCGTTTCAACCTGACACCCAATACCGCCCAGGCCCGCCCAATAACGACTGTTATGAGCAACGCCTTTGGCTTTGGTGGCCATAACGCCATTGTCATCTTTCGTAAAATTTAGTTGAGCCGTGCAACTTGCCCTGCTCAACCCCTTCCACTGGTTCCGGTCGGAGCGCAATGTGGGCAAAAACCTGCAACGGTCCATTGCCCACATCATTGGCGAACGCCCGTCAAATTTGGACCTGTATCAGCTGGCCCTGCGCCACACGTCGGCCGCTAAAGCAACGCCCATCGAAGGATTCCGCGAGTCGAACGAGCGGCTGGAATACCTCGGCGATGCCGTGCTGGGCATGGTCATTGCCGAGTTTTTGTTCAAAAAATATCCCTACAAAGACGAAGGCTTCCTGACCGAAATACGCTCCCGAATTGTCAATCGTGAAACGCTGAACGGTATTGCCCGTGAAATTGGTCTCGACATACTGATCGAGTACGACGGTAACCGCACCAGGCACCTACCCACCCGAAGTTCCATGTATGGCGACGCGCTCGAAGCCCTGGTGGGGGCTATTTATTTAGACAAAGGGTTTCGGTTCACACGCCGGTTCATCCTGAATGAATTACTGTCGCACTACAACATCGAGTTGGTGGTGCAGCACAATGCCAACTTTAAAAGCCGCCTGATCGAATGGGCGCAGCGGGACGGGAAAGAAATTCGGTTTGAAATTTTGTCGGAGAAAGGCACAGGTCATCTTCGGGAGTTTATTGCCCAGGTCATGCTCAACGACGAGCCGTTTGCCACGGGCACGGGCTACTCCAAGAAAAAAGCCGAACAGGCAGCTGCCGAAAAAGCACTGGCCTCCGTGAGCCAGGCGTAAATCCAACAGTCGTCAGGAGTTGGCAACCTATAAATACCCCCTAACAGGCATTGCCGCTTATACCGCGTAATTTTATTACGAATAGGGAATTGGCCAAATTGACATTGCGGGTTAAGAAGCCCCGGCGAGAACGGAAAAAGGCTCGTGGGCGTTCGTTCCACGAGCCTTTTTCGTTTGCTTAGCGGTTCTAACAAAGGGTTGTTAAAATTTGTTAAGGTCAGGACATTTTCAGGATTTTTAGGGACTGCTTTCCGTTATCATCACGCATGGCAGCACCTGTTTCACCCAAGCAAAGCAATCAAATTTATTCGTTTAACCATGAAAAGCAACTGGAAACTTTTGGCACTGATGGCACTCCTGTCGAGTGTGGTTACGCTGGCCGCCTACAATATTCTGGGATTTAACAACCGGAATGTAATTTTCAATGAATCGTCGCCAACGCCAACCATTACGGGTCGTTTGGCCGCTCTGACAGGTAATGGTGGCAATGTCGCTCCCGGCGATTTCTCCACCGCTGCCGAGGCCGTTACGCCCACGGTCGTACACATTCGTACCACCATCACCCGAACCGTACGGCAGCAGCAGATACCCGATGTTTTCCGGGATTTCTTCGGCGACGAGTTTGGCGGACAGGGCCAGCCGCGCCGGCAACAGGGCGAAGCATCCGGTTCGGGCGTTATTATCAGCAAAGACGGTTATATTATCACCAATAATCACGTGGTGCAGGATGCCGACATGGTGGAGGTTATTATGACCGACAAACGCAGTTTTAAAGCCAAAGTGGTTGGCACCGATCCATTGACCGATCTGGCCGTTATCAAAGTCGAAGCCACTAATCTGCCCGCCATTACGCTGGGCGACTCGGATGCTCTCCGGCTGGGCGAGTGGGTACTGGCCGTTGGCTATCCGCTCGATCTGGAGTCGACCGTTACGGCGGGAATTGTGAGTGCCAAAAGCCGCCGGATTGGTATTCTGGAACAGGATTTTCAACAACGGCAGCAGCAGCTTCCCCAGGGCCGGACCGATAAGCAGCAGGTCGATACGCCGGTGGAAGCCTTCATTCAGACCGATGCGGCCATCAATCCCGGCAACTCAGGTGGGGCATTGGTGAATCTGCGGGGCGAATTGGTGGGCATCAACTCGGCCATTGCGTCTAAAACAGGCTATTACAGCGGTTACGGGTTTGCCGTGCCGGTGTCGCTGGTTAAAAAAGTATCGTCCGACCTACTCAAGTATGGCAACGTCCAGCGTGGCTACCTCGGTATTATACCGATTGAGTTGAACAGTACCATTGCCAAAGAAAAAGGCGCTAAAGTGGGCCGGGGTGTCTACGTGCAAAGCGTGGTCGAAAACGGCGCAGCGGCCGCTGCCGGTCTGAAAGAGGGCGACATTATTGTGAAAATGGAAGGCCAACCGCTCGACTCCGATGTGCAGATGCGGGAAATTATTGGTCGCCGTCGGCCGGGCGATGCCGTTATGGTGGTGGTTAACCGCGACGGGTCGGAGCGAGAATTTAAGGTTGAGCTGCGCAACCGGAACGGTGGCCGCGAGATCATAAAAAAAGCGGATGTTGTTGCCGCCAGTGCGTCGCTGA
>JAYVAP010000465.1:0-5351 GCA_043750915.1 Spirosoma sp.
TACAAAAGCCATCACGCTGAATCACAACCAGTCCGTTATTACCATCGACTTTGCCGCCGTGCTATTTCGGGCGCATCGCAACGTTCGATATGCGTACCGTTTAGATGGCTTCGAGGATGCCTGGAACTACGTGGGAACGCGCCCCTCGGCCACCTACACCAACCAAAATCCGGGTACCTACCAGTTTCGGGTCAAAGCCTCGCTCACTGACGATTTCCGGCAGGCACCCGAAACGGTACTGGAGCTAACAATTTTGCCGCCCTGGTACCGAACCGGCTGGGCTTACCTGCTCTATGCGGCCCTGGTAGGCGGCTTGCTGCTGGGCATGCGCCGGTTGATTCAAATTCGGGAAAACTTTAAAACCGAACTGCGGGCCGAGCACTTAGAAACCGAGAAAGCCCGCGAACTCGACCGGCTCCGGTCAGGGTTTTTTACCAATATCTCACACGAGTTTCGCACACCCCTCACCCTGATTCTGACCCCGCTGGAGCAATTTCTGACCGAACCCGCCCCCGACAGCCGACGGCCCCAGCTTCAGACCATGCACCAGAATGCCAACCGGCTGATGCGCCTGATCAACCAACTCCTCGACCTGTCGAAGCTGGAATCCGATTCGCTCCGGCCCGACATCAGCCGGCAGGATATTGCCGGATTCGTGCGTTCCATCTTTGGTTCATTTACCGCGCAGGCGGCAAAACAGGGCGTGCTGCTGCGTCTGGAAATTGAACCGGCGGAATATACGGCCTGGTTCGACACCGATATTGTGGAAAAAGTATTGTATAACTTAGTGGCCAATGCCCTGAAGTTTACGGCCTCCGGTGGCTCCGTTACGGTTCGGTGCCGGATGCTGGAGACCAATGCCGTACCCGAACTGCTGCTGGAAGTCGATGATACGGGCGTGGGTATTTCGGCCGAACATACCACGCATATCTTCGAACGGTTCTACCAGGTCAATGGACAGAATCGCACTAAAAAAGCTGGTACGGGCATTGGGCTGGCCCTTACCCGCGAATTAGTGGAGTTGCACCGGGGGCAAATTCGGGTTGAAAGTCAGCCGGGGGTTGGCACGGTCTTTGTCGTTACGCTGCCCGTTCATGCGTCGGCGTTTCCGGCGGGATGGCTCTCCAGCCTGCCCGCCGATTTGGTGTCTGCCCTCGACGAGCCACCCGGCATGGGGTTGCTCCGGCCCGCTGTCGATGCACTACAGCCGCTTTTGCCCGTCAGCAACGCGTCGGCCGATGTGCCGCTGGTGCTGATCGTGGAGGATCATGACGATTTAAGACACTATCTGGCGGGCTGTTTCCGGCAACATTATCGGGTGCTGGTGGCCACCAATGGCCGCGAAGCCCTAACCCAGGCCCAGACCGAAATTCCCGATCTGATTGTGAGCGACTGGCTCATGCCCGACATGGACGGGGTGCAGCTGTGCGAAGCCCTCAAAACTGATGAGCGAACCAGCCACGTGCCACTCATTTTGCTCACCTCGCGCTCGAGCACGGCCAGTAAGGTGACCGGCTTGGGGGCCGGTGCCGATGACTATGTGACCAAGCCCTTTAACTTAGAGGTGTTGCTGAGCCGGGTGCATAACCTGATTCAAAGCCGCCGGCTGCTTCGGGCAAAATACAGCCGGGTGTTGTTGATGGAGCCGGTAGCGGTAGCCGTTGAAACGCCGGAGGACGTGTTTTTGCGCAAGACGGTGGCCCTCATCGAAACGCATCTCGCCGACCCTGACCTCGACGTGCAGCGGCTCGAACGCGAACTTGGTATGAGCAGCACCCAGCTGTATCGCAAACTCAAAGCCCTGACGGGCAAGGGTGGTAACGAGCTCATCCGCAACGTTCGGCTGCAGCGGGCGGCCCAGCTCCTCCAGCCGGGCGGGCGGCAGGTGGCCGACGTTGCCTATGCCGTGGGTTTCAACGACCCCAACTACTTCATCCGGGCTTTCCGCAAGGAGTTCGGCACGTCGCCCGGCGAGTGGGGTAAGCAGGGCGTTGGCGTGTGAAAAGCGGTTCAAACTACCCATAATCGCTTTTCAATCGGGAAAGCTTCTTTTTTCACAACCCGAATCTGCTCAAAACCGGGGTGAGCAGGGTGTAGCAGGTAATTATAGGACATCGGCACCACCACCGACGGAACAGCCGCTACCAACGTGCGGGGGTTATTAAGCCAGTCACGCAGAAGCCATTGGGTGCGTAAGTAGCTTTCTTCGTTCCAGTAATCAGGAAGCTCATCAGCCATATACGTTGTTATCGTTTCCGGCGACGCTTCGCCGGTCACATCCGCAACAAAAATTTCCAGCGTGAACAGAAACAGAGCAGGGAGTTTCTCAAATGTCACGCGGGGCTGATGAACGAGCGATTCAAGCAGGGCGAGAGCAGGCGACGAGGTGGTGTAAAGCAGCGGATAGCCTTTAGGGTTCCATCGACCACCGAATAGCCGTGCGCCTTCAGTTACCAGTGGTTCATCTACGTATTTTGCTTTTACAGTCCGGTAAACAGTCAACATATGGGTTCGACAGGTTGACAACTACCCGACAATACCGTGTTCAATGCGGCCTAACACATCGTCAACCAGACCAAAACCAGTTACTGTGTCCAACAATTGGATCGGTGATTGGCTATTCAATTCCCGAATCGGAGCGCGTAACCAGCCGGTAAGAGTCTCGGCATCAGCATCAAAAACACTTAATCCGTGTTGAAGCAAATTTGTAAGCAACAACAACCTCTCCGAAACATCAGGAGCCAGCTTATCCGCTGATTTAAGTCTATGAAGGTTCCGCACTGACATATTCAGTATGCGGGCCATCTCTATATCGGTAAGTTTGGCCAGACCCGCTACCCGGTCGGCTTCGGAACGTAACACGCCCTGCCGAGATTGGTCTATAACCGCGTAAGGCGCGTAAACGGGTATCTGAGAGGGTATTGTTGCGTATGCCATGCCAAAGTAGTGTCTTTTTACACGCCTGTAACGGCATTATGCTGAAAGAGGTTCATCGGTAGCCCTCACTTCCAGCTCACTCCCGTCGCGTTCTCTACCGAAAAATGCCCTTCTTTGGCCGAGCGGATGGGTTTGCCGTGGATGGTCAGGTTCTCAAACCGCACATTTTCGACCCGGTGCGCGGCATCGTAGCCGTACAGAATCGAGTACGGAAACTGCCCGTCTGTAACGGCAATATTCCTAAACGTGATGTTCCGAATTTTGCCCCGGCTACCGGCGTGGGCAGCTTCCTGGCCGGGTGGTACGCGCAACACCCCGTCCCACGCGCCCTGCATATATTGCCGGGTTCGCTCGGCATCATCATCGGGGCGGTCGGTGCTGTACTGCGTCCAGAACACGGCCAGATCGATCAGTTTATGGGGCGCATCTTCTACCCGGATGTTGTCGTAGGTGATGTTTTCGACGGTGGCTTCGTCGCCGTTATGGATGCTCAGGGCCGCCCCCCGGTCCACATGAATCAGGTCGCAGTCGCGGAAGGTGATCGTGTTGACGGTTTTGCAACGTAGTTCAAACCCAATCTCAAGCGCGTTGCCCCAGGGCATATTCCAGATCACGCAGCGTTCCACCAATATATTGGTAACATCGCGGCCCGGTCCCGGCTGGCTGTAAAACGTTTTGGGATCGATGCTGAAACTTTTGACCACAATATTGTCGTCGTTGTTGCGCAGAAAGCAATCGCGAATCTGCACCTGCGAGGTGCCCACGAGGTCGATGCCGTCGGAGCCGTTGCGCCAGCATACCTGTTTGATGTCCCGAATAACAACGTCGTCGCAGTTGAGCAGCACGAGCGTCCAGCCGGGGCTGTTGAGGATGGTAATACCTTCGATGTCAATTTTCTGGCATCGCCACAGCCGTACCAGCCGACCATTATTAAGCTGGCTGGCATCTAATATTCCCCGGCCCCGGATGCTGATGTTTTTGGCATCGGTGGCCTGGATGGTGCCGCGCACAATGGCTCCACCGGCAATGTAAACCGTTTCGTTGCTCTTGAGCGTCAGCGTGCCAACGTCGTAGATCTTGCCGGGTGCAAAATACCGCACGCCCGGATCGGTGGGGCGGGGGATGTTTTTCTCTAATGGGGAAGCAAACACATAAAGGGGCCGCCCGTGCTCGCCGTTGCGCTCAATGGAGAACTGCCCCGGTTTGGTAAGCCGAAAGGTGATTTTTGTGGGCGTAACCAACAGGGCAATGGCCCGGCTTTTGGGCCGGATATCGACCCAGCGCAGGTCGTGGGTCGAGGTGATTTCCAGGGTAACGCTGCCCTCAAAACTGAAACTCGCCATGGCCGACACGGCATTGTCGTATATAAAAACGGGTTTTCCATTTACCGTCATGCTGAAATCAGCCGCGTGCCGGGCCGAGTCGGGAGCCGGGTAGGTAACGAGTTGCTGGGCCAGAAGCTGAGCCGGAACAAGGAGAAGCAGGAAGAAAAATAGACGCATAACAAATTGATTTACAGATAGTTTTTAGCGTTGCCAGACCTGTAGCGGTCCGTTGTTGTTGGAGACTAACCACCACACCCGCCCATCGGCCCGGCGCAGTGTCACAGTGGATCGGGCATCGCCGTCCATATTCAGGCCGGTGTTCTGAACGGGCCGGAAGGGGGCTGCCGAACCCGTTGCGTTGCCGGTACCGGCCAGCAGCAGCCCTTTGCCCGCATCCTGTTGACCGCCAATGGTTTCGGTCCCGTAGAAGTTGCCCACCAGCAGCAAATCGGGTTTGCCGTCGCCGGTGAAATCGCCCGTCACCATCCCGTTTACGGGTGACATCTGGGCTTCTACGGGCAGCGGCCGCACCGCGAAAGTGAAGTTGCCCCGGTTTTCGAGGTAGCAGCTGGCCATTTGCCGGGCTTCGCCCACGAAGGCACCGCTTCGTTCCTCGTCGGAAAACAGCTCCTCAAAGGGGTGGCTGGCATAGTCGTGGTAGGTAGGAAATCGTTTTTTGATGCTCGGAATCTGGGCCATCATCACGTCGCGCTGGGCAACAGGCACGTGTTCATGATTGAGGTAGTAGGTCAGGATGGGGTCGAGCCGCCCGTTGTGGTCATAGTCGTCGGCAAAAACCCGCACCGGCTCCGCTGCCGATGCCCGGAATTTATGGTTTGTTCCCCGGTTTCCCGCCACGTAGTCAGTGTCACCGTCGCCGTCGAAGTCGCCCGCAATCAGCGAGCACCACCAGCCGGTCTGGGTGGGCAGGCCGTTGGTTTTCTGCGGGCTAAGTTTCCCGCCGGTGTTGCGAAACAGGGTGGGTGCCATCCATTCGCCCACCAGCAGCAGGTCGGGCCGGTGGTCGTTGTCCACATCGGTCCAGCAGGCCGCCGTGATCATGCCCGCCTGCCGCAGGCCGGGTGCGAG
>JAYVAP010000466.1:0-6929 GCA_043750915.1 Spirosoma sp.
TCGGGTGATTCGCGGTCAGCATTGGCCGCACCCAACACGGTGGTTATCAGCGAGTCGGCGGCCAAACGACATTTTGGTTCGGAAGACCCGATGGAAAAACCCTTGGTGTTTAATGGACAAACTTTTAAAGTGGCGGGCGTAATGCGCGATATGCCGACCAACTCGCATTTCCAAAGCCATTTTTTTCTGAGTATGCTTAGTGACGACTACCAATGGGGTCAATGGACGAGTTGTAATCATTATGCGTATGTTGTGCTGAAAGAAGGTGCTGACTATAAAGTGTTTGAGCGAAATTTTGATGCACTTATCGAGAAATATGTTGCCCCGTATGTACTCAACATGGTTGGCATCTCGATGGCTGAGGTGCGGAAGGCGGGTAACCACTTCCGGTTCTCACTGATGCCCCTCACCGCTATTCACCTGCACGCCAGACAACAACACGAACTGGCTCCCAACGGCGATATTCAGTACGTCTATATTTTCTCGGCAGTAGCCCTGTTTATCCTGCTTATTGCGGGCATCAACTTCATGAATCTGGCCACGGCCCGGTCGGGTAAGCGAGCCAAAGAGGTGGGCGTTCGGAAAGTGCTGGGATCAGAACGGGGGCAACTTATTGGGCAGTTCATGGCCGAGTCGGTGCTGATGACGGTGCTGGCCATGGGGTTAGCGCTGTTGCTGGTAGCCGTTGCGTTGCCAGGCTTCAATTCCATTGCGGCTAAAGACCTGAGCTTTATGCATCTGTTTTCTCCCTCATTTTTGCCTGTGCTGGTGGTTTTGCCGCTTTTCGTGGGCGTATTGGCGGGCAGCTACCCGGCCTTTTTCCTGTCGTCGTTTCGGCCCCTGAGTGTGCTGAAAGGCACGTTGGGTGGTGTGGTGGGCGGTGGCAACAGTTCGGGACTTCGGAGCGGGTTGGTGGTGTTTCAGTTTATGATGTCCATGATGCTGATTGTCGGCACCATCATTGTTTATCGGCAACTGACCTACATCCAAATCAAAAACGTGGGCTTCAACCGGCAACAGGTATTGACCGTTGATGGTCTGGGTTCGATTGGCAAACGGGCCGAAACGTTCAAACAGGAGGTGTTGCGGTTGCCGGGCGTGGTGAGCGGTTCCATTTCCGGCTACCTGCCAACCCCCTCGAACAGAAGCGACAATTCGTTTTTTCCGGAGGGAGCGATAGACCAGAAAAAAGCGGTTCAAATGCAAAACTGGGGTGTCGATCACGACTATGTCCATACGCTGGGGATGCAGATGGTGCAGGGGCGTGATTTCTCGCGGCAGTTTGGCACCGATTCAACGGGCATTCTTCTGAACGAGTCGGCGGCCAAACTTTTCGGGAGCAATATCATCGGCAAACGGATTATGCGGTTTGATGACCCGCAAAACAAAACGACCAAAACGTATACGGTGCTTGGGGTAGTCAAAAACTTCCATTTCGAATCGCTCCGACGCAACATTGGTGCCTTGTCTATGACACTGGATGCCAATTCTGGGGCGGCCTCGTTTCGCTTGCGTAGCGAAAACCTACCCGTGCTGGTTGGGCAAATCGGAGCTAAATGGAAACAACTCGCACCGGGTCAGCCGTTTAGTTACGGATTCATGGCCGACGGCTTCGATGCCGTCTATCGCGCCGAGCAACGTATTGGCACGCTGGCCCTGACCTTTGCCGGGCTGGCCATCCTGATTGCCTGTCTCGGTCTGTTTGGCCTGGCCGCGTTCACCGCCGAGCAGCGCACCAAAGAGATCGGGGTTCGTAAGGTGCTGGGAGCCAGCGTTGCCAGCATCGTGACACTGCTTTCCAAAGACTTCCTGAAACTCGTGTTGATTGCCATCGTCATTGCCAGCCCGATTGCGTGGTGGGCCATGAACTGGTGGTTGCAGGATTTTGCCTACAAAATCGACATCGAGTGGTGGGTGTTCGCGTTGGCGGGTTTGCTGGCGGTGGGCATCGCGTTGCTGACGGTGAGTTTCCAAAGCGTGAAAGCTGCGTTGATGAATCCGGTGAAATCACTACGTTCCGAATAAACCCTCAATAGTCATGCTTAGCAACTACCTCAAAATCACTCTACGCCAGCTTTGGCGCAACCGCCTGTTCACGGGCCTGAACGTCTTCGGCCTTTCTATTGGCATGGCTGCCTGTTGGCTCATTTTTCAGATGGCGAGCTACGAATTGAGCTTTGATAAAGATCATCCCCATGCCGACCGCATCTACAAGATTGTTAGTCTGTTTGATTTTGAGGGCAAGCAAAGCGGTAATGCAGGTGTACCTAGACCGTTGGCTGAGGCCGTCAGGAAAGAAGTAGGTGGCGTAGAAATAGTGGCCGGTACATATAGAGCGTATGTTACGAGCCTACAGGTGCCGCAGGCAATGGGCAAGCCGACGGTTTTTGAAGACATCGACCAGGTAATTGCCACTACGGGCGATTATTTTGAACTCGTACCGTATAACTGGTTAGCGGGTGATGCTGCCAATCAGCTTATCAAACCAAATCAGGTGGTGCTGACCAAAAGTCGTGCCGAACGCTATTTTCCCAACCAAACACCCGCCCAAATAATGGGTAAAACATTAATGTATTGGGATACGATGGCGGTGGAAGTAACGGGTATCGTGGCTGATCTGGGCCGTTCAACGTCATTTACCGATCAGGAGTTTTTGTCACTGGCTACGATCAGAAAAGGAAAAGTGGCCAAAGAATTTACCGAAGCCTGGGGAAACACAAATTCAGACGATCAGCTTTATTTTATGGCTGACGCAACGGCTGAATCCGGTCAGCTGAGTGAAAAAATTAATGACCTGGCCTATAAATATTCGGCGGCAGAATTCAAAAAATGGGGAGGTGGCTCCCGAAAACACCAACTATTACCGCTTAAAGAGGTTCATTTTGGGATAAACTTTGCGGATAGCAACCGTAAAGCGAATCGCCCTGTTTTATACGGGCTGCTGGGCCTGGCAATGTTTTTATTGGTGTTGGCCATTATCAATTACGTTAACCTCAGCACGGCACAACTTCCCCAGCGGGCCAAAGAAATTGGTATTAAAAAAACGTTGGGTAGCCCCCGGATGCAACTCATTGCGAGTTTTCTGGGCGAATCCGCGCTGGTTACATTACTGGCTTGTGGGTTAGCCTACGGCTGGACTTTGCTTTTCCGTAGTTCGTTTGGAAATTTACTGCCCGAAGGCATCGCGCTTTACCAAAACCCGTGGCAAACGTTGGGCTTTGTGGTGTTGCTGATTGTGGTGGTATCGCTGCTGTCGGGTTGGTATCCGAGTGTGTTGATTTCCCGTTTTCAGCCCGTGCAGGTGCTACGCGGACAGTTGAGTTTTTCGATTGGTAAAAATCGTTTTACGTTACGTAAAAGCCTGATTGTTTTTCAATTTGTGGTGGCCCAGGCGTTTATTATAGGGTCTTTGATCTGGAATCAGCAACTCAACTATGCCCTCACTGCCGATCTGGGATTTAAGCGGGAAGCCATCCTGACGGTGCAGATTCCGTGGAAATTATCACAAAATCCGATTTACCAGGAAAAGCATTTCGCGCTCAAACAGGAGTTCAAACGTATCTCCGAAGTGGGCGCAGTGAGCTTAGGAAACCCGCCATTCAACCAATCTTTTTCGAGTAACCTGCACAATTACAAAGGTAAAAAAGGCGAAGTTGAACGCAATGTTTACAGAAAGTACGTAGATACCAGCCTCATTGATTTATACGGTATGAAATTATTGGCAGGTCGGAACCTGCAACCCAGCGACACGGTCATAGAGTACGTTATCAATGCAACTGCCGCCCGGGAGTTTGGTTTTGCAAGTCCACAAGAGGCTGTTGGAAAATATCTATTCGAAGACGGCAAACCCATTCCTATTGTGGGTGTGGTTGGTGATTTTCATACGGCCTCGTTTAATCAAAAAATTCAGCCCCTGGCAATGATGACTGATAAACATCATTTAGGTAATTTCAATATTAAAATGGCTTCCGGCAACCCCGCCGACTGGCAGATGGGTATCCAGAAAATGGAAAAACTATGGAAGCAAACCTACCCAAATGCCTCTTTCGACTACACCTTTTATGATGACATGATCGAGCAGTTTTACAGCAGCGAGCGCAACACCGCCCGCATCGTGAACCTGGCTACTATCATCGCCATCCTGATAAGTTGTCTGGGTCTTTTTGGCTTGGCTACGCTCACCGCTTTTCAGCGGACCAAAGAAATCGGTGTGCGCAAAGTGCTGGGTGCCAGCGTGGCCAGCATCGTGGCCCTGCTTTCCAAAGATTTTTTGAAACTCGTGTTGATCGCCATTGTCATTGCCTCGCCCATTGCGTGGTATGCCATGACCTGGTGGTTGCAGGATTTTGCCTACAAAATCGACATCGAGTGGTGGGTGTTCGCGTTGGCGGGTTTGCTGGCGGTGGGTATTGCGCTGCTGACCGTCTCGTTTCAGTCCGTGAAAGCGGCCTTAATGAACCCGGTAAAAAGTTTGCGGAGCGAGTGAGTGCGTTTACAGGAAGCTGCCCAGGTTTAGATTCAGCACCTCAGAGAAGGCCGTTTCTGTGGCCTGACCGCCATCACCTTTGCGGTAGCGGACCCAGGTTAGGGTTTTGTAATTGAAAACAAAACCTTCGAGGATGCCATAGTCCTCGTCTTCAATGAGCCGAATCACTTTTCGCAGGTCGCTTTTTTCGCCGTTGGTTTGGCATATTTCAATAATGACCCGTGTTTTCTCGGCTTCATGGTCATAGAGCAAAATATCGGGAACGGGCGGTTCGTCGTAACGATTACCGTAGCCTTCGGTAAGCATAGTTTCAGGAAGGGGTTCATACGAAATAGTCTGTTGTTTGTAATACAGGATGCCCAGTTCAACATGGAGCCGGGAAATAACCTGCTGGTGTTGCAGGGGTGCATTTACGCCGTCGTCGTAAACGGAAAATTTTGCAGAAACCGGGTATGAATACGTTTGCATGGCTTAACAGATTGATAAACAGGATTAAACAATCAAAGATACCGTAAACACAGCACAATCATGCTCCGCAATTACCTCAAAATCGCCTGGCGGAATCTGGTCAGAAACAAAACTTATTCAGCTATCAACATCGGTGGTCTGGCCGTTGGCATGGCCGTAGCGATGCTCATTGGCTTATGGGTGTGGGATGAGCTCAGTTTCGACAAATCATTCGCCAACTACGACCGCATCGCTCAGGTGATGCAGCATCAGACTTACAATAATGAGATTGGTACGCAAACAGCTATCCCATTTCCGCTGGGCGACGAACTGCGCCGGAACTACGGGGAAAATTTCAAGCACGTCCTGATGGCATCATGGACAGTGCCCCGTGTTTTTACCGTTGGTGACAAAACTCTGTCGAAGAATGGCATCTATATCGAGTCATCGGCTCCCGATATGCTGGGCCTGAATATGTGCAAAGGCAGTCGGACTGGATTGACGGATCCGGCGTCAATTCTGCTATCCGAGTCGGCAGCCCGTGACTTATTCGGCGTAACCGATCCTATTGACAAACTCATCCGGCTCAATGATAAAACGACGGTAAAAGTAACCGGCGTCTACGAAGACATACCCCGGAACTCGTCTTTCAGCGACTTGTCGTTTGTTGCGCCGTGGGCCTTGTATCTGTCGGAACAACCATACATTCAGAAGCAGGAAAATCCTTGGCGTTCCAACTCCTATCAGTTGTTTGTTCAGTTGACCGAACAGGCTGATATTGATAAGGTGTCGGCCAAAATCAGGGACGTCAAGCTGAAAAACATCCGACCGGAAGAGCGACGCTACCAGCCGCAGGTGTTCCTGAATCCAATGCGGCAGTGGCATTTGTACTCGGAGTTTAAAAACGGCGTTCGTACCGGTGGGCTGATTCAGTTCGTATGGCTGTTCGGGAGCATTGGCTTGTTCGTACTGTTGTTGGCCTGCATCAACTTCATGAACCTAAGTACGGCCCGCTCTGAAAAACGGGCTAAGGAGGTTGGTATTCGTAAAGCCGTTGGCTCGTTGCGGGGCCAGTTGATTACGCAGTTTTTCGGCGAATCGCTATTGGTCGCAGCACTGGCATTTGGGCTGGCTCTGGTGATCGTATTACTTACGTTGCCTGCCTTCAACCAAATAGCCGATAAGCAGATGCCCCTGCCGTGGGCTAATCCCCTCTTCTGGCTGCTGGGTTTGGGTGTCAGTCTGCTCACGGGTCTAATCGCGGGCAGTTACCCGGCCCTATACCTGTCGGCGTTCAAGCCCCTCAACGTACTGAAGGGTGCCGGCCCGTCGTCACGGTTTCGAGCAGGGCGTTTTGCGGCTGTTCCGCGTCGGGTGCTGGTGGTTGCTCAGTTTACCGTTTCCATCACGCTGATTGTCGGCACCATCATCGTATTTCGTCAGATTCAGTTCGCTAAAAATCGACCCGTTGGCTACAGCCGGGCCGGATTAGTGATGGTAATGGGAACGGAGAACACGCACAAGCACATCGACGCGATACGGAAGGAATTAAAAGCAACCGGGGTCGTGGCGGAACTGGCGGAGTCGGGCACTCCAACCACCGATGTTTGGAGTACCAACGGCGGCTTTGAATGGCGGGGCAAGGACCCCAGTCTGTCTGTCGACTTTCCAAATGCGGGGGTTTCGCACGAGTTCGGCAAAACGATTGGCTGGCAACTCGTGGCTGGTCGGGATTTTTCGCGGGCGTTTGGTACAGACTCCGCCGGTTTCATTATTAACGAGACGGCCGCCAAATTCATGGGCTTCAAAAATCGCAACGGCACCGGCGGATCTCCCATTGGTGAAGTTGTCCGCTGGGACAGGCGTCCGTTTACCATTATCGGAGTGGTAAAGGATATGGTTGTCGAATCGCCTTACGAGCCAATCCGGCCATCCATTTACCATTTAGCTCCTGACAACGGCAATTTTGTTATGGTCAGAATTAACCCGGCGGTCA
>JAYVAP010000467.1:0-2825 GCA_043750915.1 Spirosoma sp.
CGCAGGGGCAACCCGTCGCCCCCGTGAACGATTTGCCCCTGGGCGTTGCGCTGGTAACCGTAGCTGTATAGCTGGCCCAGTTCCTGCCCTACCACCTGCCGGAGTTCGCCCACGAAGATGCCGCTGCCCACCACAATTTTTTCGGGTTCGCCATCTTTGTTATAATCTTTTCCGGGCGTGCCATCGTCGTCGGTTTGCAGTTTGAGCAGTTTGGTTTTGTTATAGGCCCCGTTCAGGGTTACATCCCACGAGAAATTCTTTGTCCGAACGGGGGCCAGTGTCAACAGCACTTCAACGCCCCGGTTGCGGCTCTGCCCGCTGTTGATCAGGGTGCTGGTATAGCCCGATGCATCCGACGACTGGGCCGAAACGATCTGGTCGCTCGTTATTTTGTTATACACCGCCACATCGATTCCAATCCGGTTGTTGGCTAATTTCAGTTCCAGACCTACCTCGGTTTCGGCTGTGCGGCTCGGTTTGAGGGTGGCACTCGGAATGGTGTTGGAGGTGATATTGCCCACTGGCTGACCCTGACCGGCCGGGTTAGTGAACAGGTTGGCATTTACCGAGTAGAAAAGATTGTTGGAGTAGGGTGCCACGTCCCCATCGCTGCCAACCTCGGCGTAGGCCATTCGTAACTTACCAAAATTCAGCCAGTTAGGCAGGTTGCTGAAGGCCTGCGAGAAAACAAAACTACCCGTCAGCGAGGGATACAGGATGCTGCGGTTGGCGGGTGCCAGCGTCGAAAACCAGTCGTTACGCAGGGTGGCGTTCAGGTACAGAAAATCTTTGAAGGCAAACTCGGCGGCTCCATACAGGGAGTTCACCTTCCGTTCGCTCAGGCCATAAATGGGGTCTTTCACCCGCCCGTTTTGCGGCACATACAGCCCGCGAACCACAAAATCCGTTGCAAGCACGCTGTTTAGGTCGCTCCGGCGATACAGCTGGTTGCCGCCCACGGTCAGGTCAATGCCAAAGACACCAAACTTGCGGTTGGCACCCACCAGAAAGTCGGTGTTCAGCTCGCGAAACCGGCGGGCCTCCTGCAAAAAACGCCCGTTGACAAATCCTGCCGGGGCTGCTGCCAGCGATGCCTGCCCGCTGGGGAAATTGTAGTCCTGATCGCGCGTCCAGAAATCCTGCCCCACGCGCACCTGCGCATACAGCCAGCTGGTGAGGTTATAGCGGGCGGTGAGGTTGCCAAACAGGCGGTCGCGCCGAATGGTCTCAAACTTATTGCTGAGCACAAAATACGGATTGGTCCGGTTTCTGAACCGCGAATAAATAAGTTCGTTGCCGCTGGCATCGGCCTGGTTGGCCTCCAGCACATCCAGCGGTATGGAGTTGGCCAGTGTATACAGCACAGTGGGCGTGCTGTTGTCCTGCTGGGCAATCTGGGGCGGGTTTTTGTTTAGCTCGTTCGAGTAGTTCAGGGTCCCGGTAACGGTCAGTTTGGCCGACAGGTTATAGCTGAAACCTAAGTTGATGGTTTTGCGGGCGAAGGTATTGTTGCGGGTGATGCCTTTGTTTTCGAGGTTGGCCACCGACAGGCTGAAGCCGCCTTTGTCGTTGCCCGCCGACAGCGAAATTGAGTTTGTCCAGGTCGACCCATCGCGAAAAAACGAGTTGATGCGGTTCCGAACGGGGGCGTAAGGTACGGTTACTCCGCCGAAGAGCACCTGCGTCATGCCGGGCTGGAACCGCTCGCCGAAGCTCCACACGCCCGACGTTGGGTTGGCCGCCGTTGGCCGAACGCCGTATTCGCCCTGCCCGTATTCATACTGGTAGTCGGTGAAATCGAGCGGATGATCGGTGGTGAAATTGCTGTTGTAAACCACCCCGATACCCTGGCCGCTGCCTTTGGTTCTGGTCGTGATCAGGATGGCCCCGTCTTTGGCCCGCGAGCCGTAGAGAGCCGCTGCGGTGCCGCCCTTCAGCACGGTCATCCCTTCGATATCGTCGGGATTGATGGACGACAGACCGTCGCCCCCGTCGGAGGAGTTGGCATCCCGGTTGCCAATGGAACTGTCGCTGCCGGTATTGTTTGGGTTCTGGCCGAAATTTGTGTTGTCGATGGGTACGCCATTAACCACGATGAGCGGGCTGTTCTGCCCCGAAAATGACGACTGCCCCCGAATTCTGATCTTGCTGGTGCCGGCCGCACCCGTGCCCAAACTGGAGATGTTGACCCCGGCAATTTTGCCCTGCAGGGCGTTCATGAAGTTGACGGTCCGGTTGGTGGTCACCTGTTCGGGATTTACAATGGCGGTGGCATAGCCGAGCCGTTTGGCTTCTTTTTTGATGCCCAATGCCGTCACAACCACCTCCGTCAAGGCCTGCGATGCTTCGCGGAGGACTACATTGAGCTGGGTACGGTTGCCCACAGTAAGTTCCTGCCCCTCAAAACCAATGGCACTGAATACCAGCACCGCGCTGGTTGGTACGTTAAGGGTAAACCGACCCAATGCATCCGTGGTGGTGCCCAGCTGGCTGCTTTTGACCACCACCGTAACCCCCGGTATGGGAATTCCCTTGCTGTCGGCAACGCGCCCGCTAATGGGTGTTTGGGGCGCGGGAACTGCGGCTGACATCATCATTGCCCGTTTCATGTCTGCCAGTTCTGAGAGAAGGGCATTGGCCCTGTTCGGGGTCGGCGTGGCAGCAACAGGGGATAGGCCAGTAAGAAATAGAGAGAAACCCAGCAGAATAGCCGGTTTCGGGGCGTAGATCAAACGCTTCTTTAGGGAGAATTGGGGCATAAAACAGGCAATTAAGGTGTGAGCGTGACCAGACATGGCAACTACAGTGTTGGCTAAACAGGCAAC
>JAYVAP010000468.1:0-6005 GCA_043750915.1 Spirosoma sp.
CGGGTGTCTACCAAAAACTTCTCCACCAGGATTGGTATATGGGGCGGAAAGTTCATCGAATTGAACTCCCCCTTGCCGAACCAGCCCCGGCTATTAACCAGGTACTTCTCCTCCTCCCAGTTTTCTTTCCCGCCAGGCGTAGCCGTGTCTGTTATGTAAATGCGGCCATTGGTGAATGTCGTTACCGGATTGAAAAAATCCGCCGGATTGTCGTCCGCCGACGACAGTTTACTGCCACCCATTTTCAGGCCCTGATACACATAGTCCTGGCCCGCAGGCGGCACCACAACCACGGGCGGCACCACAGGAGGTATCACTGGGGGCGGCACCACCGGCGGTGCCACCAGAACCGTATAACTACCCGACTCCACCGGCACAAAATCAACCGCAAACGTTACCGCCGGGTTGCCCGACTGCTGCAAAATAAGCCGCAACGGCAAAACCCCAATCCTGATCTTCCACAAACGATCATAAACACCCTGGTCAGAAAGGCCACCATACCCATAAAACACGCCCGAGTCCATACCCCCCCCGTGGTCAGGGTTAGTCGCAGAAAAAGCAACCCCGTCCTGCCGCACAAAAGCAACCTGCCCCACCTGCGCGGCACTGTCAACGCGCAGCACACCGTTTGCATAAACATAGCGCAGCGCCTTCACCCAGGCCGGTGCCACCACCACAGGCATCACGGGTGGTGCCACCGTGCCCACAGTAATCCCCTGGATCACCACGGTCGGGCTGCCCTTTGCCCGGGCCCAAATCTGGTAAGTCCCATCCGGTACCGAACTGTACACCCGCTTGCGGTTATACTCCAGACCACCAATATTGCTGCCAAAAACAAACGTATCGCCCCAGTTGTCCGTCGTGTAGCTTGTCGCGTCGCGGCCCTCCAGCTTCATCTCCGCATCGCCCGCACTAATCTGGCACAGCAGCTGCAGCTCCTGCCCCACGCTCCGGAAAAACCCAACCCGGTCAATGGTGCCGCCCGCCCCCCTCACAAGCGATGCCGTCAGGCTGGCCACCGATGCCTGATAAGTCACATCCACATCCGGCGCATCCACGCGGTAGGGGCTGCCCGCCACAAAATTCACGGTCTGATAAAAAAACGAAACCCCGTTCCGCTTCAAATCAACAATATAAGACCCCGTCCTGCTCACCGCCAGCACCAGCTGCGTAGCACTCAAAAAAGGATAGCCAGGCTCCCAGGCCAGGCCCTCCGGCGTTGCCGTCACATAGCCAGGCTGCTCCGAAACCGCAAAACGCATGCCCGACTGCTTTTTACTCTGCACCAGCGCGCCCAGGCTACTCGTCACCGCAGTTGGCAGCTGCGGGGGCACCACCACCAGAAAATCCACCGTCCGCCGGTCGCCATCCAATATATATATCTGTCCCAAAGCCGACTCAAAAGCCGCCCGGTTCAGCAACTCCTCCAGCACAGCCACCTGCCCCGTAGCACGCGCATCAGCCAGCACCTGCTGCCGCACAACAGCCAGGCTCACCAGCAAACGCTCCACCCCCGAAAACAAAACCTTTACCCAGGCCAGCGTTGTGGGGGTGCGCCGGCCGGGCGACATAAGCTGCCGCAAAAAAGAAGTTAAATCAAACATAACGTATCTGGCTGTAGTCTAAAGTGGCATGGCCCGCGCGGCACGTAGTCTCACGCTCAAACACCTGCCAGGCACTTGCGCCAGACGGCTTTATCTCGGCCTTCCTGATCGAAAAATCAATCACCCCCGGCAACTTCTGAACATAGTCCGTCAGGTTAGTCAGGTTAATGGTCGAGTCAAACCGGATCGTTCGCAAATAAATAAATATACCCTCTATCACCGGCAGGCGAGCCCCCGGGCTGGAAACTTCCTGCCCCTGCCCATTCAGCACCTGGCGGTCATAAACAATTACCGCGTCTAACCGCAAACTATCCGGTGCCAGCGATATTACATCAACAACCACGCCCGCATACTTCACCAGCCGGATATACTCCCGCAACGATACCATCTCCGCTTCCGCCAGCGGCCCCAGACTAAGGCCGTCGGCCTTCGCCACTTTCACCAGCAACCGCCCGTCGGCCTGCTCCGTCACAGCCGCCTGCTGAATAATCTGCTTCGTCGCATCAACAGCCGCGTAGCCCACCCGAACCCCATCATACACACTCACCGCATCGCCATACTGAAACGCCCTGATCGTGCGGGCATACCAGGCCAGCGACCCAATCTGTGCCTCGCGCTGCGTCTGACCAAGGTCTGCCACCAGCGCATCCCAGCGCTGCTCCAGCGCCAGCACCAGCAGCACCCACATGTTCTTCAATAGCCGCACAAAACTCACCTGGCTCACACTGTTCAGTCGCGCCAGCGCAGGCTCCCCCGCCTGCACAATATCCATCTCCTGTGCTATCTGCTCCTTCGTTCGCATCGCTATCGCCCTTCTGTTTTATTATATATATACAGGTCACCCAATCAAATACTCCTCCAGATACCAGAACTCAATACCCACCGGACGGTCTGCCTCGGTAATGGTCTGAAAAGGACCAAAATCGCGCAAATAAACCGCCTGCCTGATGTTTATGGCCTCATTCCTGATGGCCAGCACCTGCCCCGCCAACAGCCGGTCCGTCAGGCCCGACAGCCGGTCCGCGTTGTCGGCCAGCAGCCAGAAAACACCCGCCACATCGCCGTAGGCTTCCACCGCAATATCAAACAAACTCTGGTCCGGCTCAACTATATAATCCAACATCACACTGCATAATTTGCCACCACCACCACCCGCCCCCCCGGCACCACCTGAACCTGCGCCACAATCTGGCCGTCGGCCATCAGCTCCTGCCGGATCACCGTGGCCAGGCCCGGCAACAGGGTCTCATCGTTCAGGTAGTTGCTCACACCCACACCCACTTTGGGCGCGTGCTTATACCAGCCCTTCTCGCTCTCCAAAATGTCGCGCTGGTGCTGCACCGTAGCATCGCCCAGCACAAAGTCACCATCCGGGCCAATCAGCAGGTCGCCTGTCTCATCCATCAAAAAGTCATTCATGTCAGCAAAAGATTAACCTTCGTTTTCAGCGCGGCAATGCTGGCCAGCGTAGCCGGAAAAACCACCGTCGATGGCCCCTGAGCCGTCACCACCTGAAATGCCTGCAGCAACTGCGTCAAATCGTCAAACAAAGCCTTCAAACTCGTGCCCGCATTCTTCACACCAACCTTGCCGCCCGCCAGCTCCACCACGGTCTGGCCCTGCTTCAGCACGACCCGGTCCGACAAAACCAGTTGGCACTGGTCAAAAACAGCCTTCACCGAGTCCTTGTCCACCCGCGCACTCGCCTTGCCAATGACCACCTCCACCCGGTCCACCTCCGACACTAAGCACACAAACAAATTGTCCAGCGCGTTCTCCACGGCCGCCACATACACAAACGAACCCACCCTCGGAACCAGCAACACACCCTCAGCGGCATCCTCATCAGCCCGCAAATTCACCCCCGCCACCCCCGCCAGATCCGTACCCACAATGTCAACCGTGCAGCTGTTGCCCTCAACAGACCGCACCAGCGCAGGCCAGACCTGAACAGGCGATACCGGTTGCCGCTCGTCCAGCGCCTTCAAAAGTTTAGCCCGGTTGTCCATTTGTCTTCTTTTTTGCTGCTTCAACATCCCGCATAAAAGACTGAAAGTCGGGCTTCGCCCCACCCAGGGACCCGCCCGGCCCGCCCGTTGCACTTAGCTTAATACCCAGCCCCACCGTTCGGCGGCCACCCCCGCTGGAAAACTCCGTCTTCACCGCATTCACATAGTAGCTGCCAGCCCGCTCCGGGTATGCGGCATCCATCACCTTCGCCGTATAGCCTATCGCGCAAACCGGCAATAACCACGCCTTCAAAGCACCCTTATAACCGTCATACGAAAGGCTTTTGAGCTCCTGCTGCCCAATGGCGGCCAGCGTGTCTTTGTCGCTCACCGCCGGGCGCCGAAGCTCGCGCAGCTCACCACCCGTCTCGCCGGTTTCCACCACCACGGTCTTGCCCTTTTTCCCCTGGCCCGTTACCTTAACCCGAACCTTCACATCCTCCGCCCGAACATACTCCAGGCCATCCGACTCCTCCACGTTGCGGGCAAAATCATAGACCACGTCGCCCGCTTTTTCGGCATACAACAGGCTGCAGTGCAACACATCGCCCCGAAAAAAAATAGCCAGGCCCGTCTCCTGCCTCAGCTTCTCCAGCACCTCATAGCCGTTGGCCCGCACAATCGTAAACTTGTCAAACTGCATCCCGCCAGCCCCCGCCACCAGCCTAATCTTCGGGCCTTTCAGCTGGGCGTTAATCTGGCCCACAACATAGTCCAGTATGGCCACCACCGTAGTCTTGCCAAACTGCTTGTCCTTAATGGGTTTCCTGAACAAATAAGCACTATCCTCGCACTCAATCTTCATCGGCGCATTGGGATGAACAGATTTCAGATAGCCCGCAAACTCCGTTCGCAAAATGCCGTTATAGCCCAGTTCCACCACCACCCGGTCGCCCCGTTTCACCCGGCCCTCAATCGAATATCCTTGGTTATAAAGCATCCCCGGCAGCGTAATCGTGCATAAATCAGACAGCTGGCTGGCCGTCGAATTTATCGTTATCGAATCCACCCCCTTCAGCGTCGCCGTGCCAATACGCACGGCATAGTTCATGATAAACATAGTCCCGGGCCGGTCAAATTATTAAATCAAAATCCTGGTCACTGTAGCCGCTTATCCGATACGCCTGATTCTCCAGACCCGGCGTGGCCGGGTAGTCCCACGACGATATGCAAATCAAACCCACCCCAACAATATCCGTCAGCAACGAACGAATCATCAACGACTGGCCCGCCTTCAGCAGCGCATCCAGCCTGCTCATGTCCTGCTCCGGAAAAACACCGTCGCCCTGCAAAAGACCGTCAATACTAATCTCATAGTCGTCCTGGCTCCATTGCTCCTTCACCGTGCCTAAGCCCTGCCCCTTGGCAATGTTGCGCCGAATCAGGGTCTTGCCACCCTTCACACTCACCACCGGCTCCAGCGGCAGCGTCCACAAATCAGAACCATCCCGCTTCAAACCCAGCTGAACCGGGCACTCCATCACAACACCGGTGCGCTGCACCCGCCCAACAAGCTCGGCCCGGCCCGCGTCTGGCTTCTTCCCTGGTTTCGGAAATCCCATATCACCTTTCTGTTTATTGAGCCGCCATCGCACTGCCACTCGCCAGCACCCGCACCAAAGCCTCCGTCACCTGCCCCTCCATGTCCCGAATGCCATCCCTGGCACCCCCGGCATGAATGGTCAGGTGCTCCACCAAACTCTTCATGTTTATATTGATCGTGGTCGACTTGGTGCCGCCCGTGGTGCCCTCCAGCCCGGCCGCCTTGCCCACCTTGCCGCCACCGCCCGCACCGCCACCACCCGCACCACCGCCCGGCCCGGCGGGCATGGCAGGCTTGTCAAGCACCGGAGCCTTAGGCACCACCGGAGCCTTGCCGGCCGCCCGCTCCGCCTTGTCAGCCGCAATCTTCACGTCGGCATTGGCCAAACCCTTTTTCAGGCCATCGGCAAAAGCCTTGCCCACACCCGAATAATCACCCGCCACCAGGGCATTCCAGGCCTGGGCAATGGACCCAAAAACAGCCTTGGCCACCTCCCACAACTGCATCAGCCCGTGCCGGAACCCGTCGCAGTTCTCCCACAGCCAGATAACACCCGCCACAATAGCCGCAATGGCCGCCACAACCCACACCGCCGGGTTCGATAGCATGGCCATCGTCAAAGCCCAAAACGATTCGGCCAGCGCAACCACCCAGCCAAAAGCCGTGGCAACCCAGCCCCCCAGCGCAATCAGCCAGCCCACAACAACGCCCAAATTCGTGGCCACCAGCAAAGCTGCCCCCAACAAAGCAAACATCGGGTTGTCAACCAGATACTGTATCGCCGTGCCCAGCCAGTTCACCAAAAAAGCCACCCCGTCAATAGTCAGGGCCAAACCCTGCATGGCCAGC
>JAYVAP010000469.1:0-5577 GCA_043750915.1 Spirosoma sp.
CGGCCGCGTTTTTCTCGTTGGCACTACCGCCATACAATATGCTCGTGTCCTGTGCAACCGCATCGCCATACTGACCGGCAATGTGCTGGCGCAACGTAAAGTGCATATCCTGAGCCTGAGCCGACGATGCTGTCAGGCCAGTGCCGATAGCCCAAATAGGTTCGTAAGCAATAACAACCTGGCCAAACAATGCTGCCGATAAATGAAACAAACTTTCGGTCAGTTGATTTTTGACGAATCCATTATAATCGCCCCTTTCCCGCAGCTCAAGCGACTCGCCACAGCAGAAAATTGGTGTCAATCCATTTTCGAGGGCGATGTCTACTTTCTGGGCTATCTGCGCGTTTGTTTCGCCGAAATATTGCCGCCGTTCGCTGTGTCCCAAAATCACGTACGCCACACCGATGGACCGGAGCATAGGGGCTGATATTTCGCCGGTGTAAGCTCCTGACGCTTTCTGGTGGCAGTTTTGCGCACCAATGGCAATGGAACTTCCCATTGGTACATACTGCCGCGACAGGGTCAGATATAACGCGGGTGGGCACAAAACAACCTGAACGCCGGTTATCACTTCATCATTTATCATGTTAACTACCTCCGACAGCAACGCCGTTGCTTCCTCAGCAGTTTTATTCATTTTCCAGTTTCCGGCAACTATTTTCTTACGCATGTTAAATAGAGAAAAGGGTCAAAATCAGTTCGTGAGAATTCCTAAAAGAGATTAGAAAGGCCCAGTTTTGGGCGAAATTAGGTCATTTCGGTGGAAGGATAGGTTCTACAGGGGACTAATTTTTCTGAACACCCATTCGTTTGCCAGCACTATTTATCCATCGCGTAAAACCCGCTTGCTTATTTTTGTGTTATTTTAATAAAAATTACGTAATTTCAATGTTGTAAACGTTTTTATATGAAAACGCTGGTTCTGATCATCGGGGTGCTATGCACGGGTTTGGCCGCGCGGGGGGATGACCACCTCCGTACGCCCGACAAAGATCGTTACGGCTTTTTTATAGCGGGCAACCGTTCCTGGACCCGCATTCCGTTCAAGCTCCACTCGAACCTGATTATTGTGCCGGTTCAGATCAATGAATCCGACACGCTGCAATTTATTCTGGACACGGGTGTAAGCAACACCATCATCACCGATCCATCGGCTTTCCGTCGGCAACCCCTTCGGCTGACCCGAAAAATTAAACTGACGGGAGCGGGTGAGGGTGGAAACCTGACGGCTTCGGTCGCCATTGACAACCAGTTGCGCATGGGTGGGCTGAAGGCATCGCACCACAATCTGGTTATTCTGGACGAAGACATCCTGAAACTTTCAGAATATGTGGGCACCCCGGTACACGGTATTTTTGGTTACGAAATCTTTGCCAATTTCGTGGTAAACGTCGACTTTCAACGCCGGGAAATCACCCTCATGGACCCAAAAACGTACCATTATAAAAAACGGAAAGGAGACCGCTACCCCATCACGATTCAGGACACAAAAGCCTATACCGACGCACTATCCGTATTCGATGGCGAAAAATCATTGCCCCTGCGTGTAGTTCTGGACACAGGCGCGGGTCATGCCTTAATGCTCGACCGATCGCGGAGCACAGCGGCCATGCCCTTGCCCGTCAAAATAATTCGGGCGCAATTGGGGCGGGGGCTTAACGGTGTCATTAATGGCAGCATGGGCCGCATCCAAAAAATTCGCTTCGGGCGGTATGAGTTGGCCAATATCCTCGCATCGTTTCCCGATAGTGTTGCGTTCGGCATGAAATTAATTGACATGCCCGAACGGCAGGGTAATGTGGGTTGCGAGTTGTTGCGCCGGTTTAATGTCACATTCAATTACCCCGATCGGTATATTGTTATGAAACCCATAAAACGGCTGCTGCGGGAAGGGTTTGAGCATGACATGAGCGGGCTGGAACTGCGGGCCAAAGGCGCACTCTTCCGCAATTACTACGTCGATAAAATTATTGATGGGTCGCCGGCCGATCTGGCAGGCCTGCAAGAGGGGGATGAACTACTCTTTATCAACAACAATCCAACCAATGACCTGACCATCAGCGACATATACAAGGCGCTACAAAAAGGGGAAGGCAAGGAAGTGTCGGTATTGGTTCGGCGGAGCGGCCAGATTTTTATCACCCATTTTGCATTGAAACGGCTGATTTAGCCGCCTGACCCGCTGGCTCCATGCGTTCCAGCTTGAACCGGAATGTGGTCCCTTTTTCCAGCTTGCTCATCACCGTTATTTTGGCTTTGTGCGCATTCAGAATGTGCTTCACAATGGCCAAACCCAGGCCCGTGCCACCCCGGTCTTTGGAGCGACTTTTCTCAACCCGGTAGAACCGTTCAAAAATCCGGCTCAGATCTTCGGGCGGAATTCCCGGACCATCGTCCCGAATGGAGATCATCACCTGCTTTTTATCGTCTTCGAGGGTTATCAGCACCCGTCCCTCTTCATTACCGTACTTTATCGCGTTTTCAACTAAGTTCGTCATCACCTGCGTGATTCGTTGCGAATCGGCTTTTACCCACACTGGGCCGCCATGGGCAACCCGGAGCCGCAGGGAAATTCGCTTTGTATGGGCTATTTTTTCCAGTTGCTCAAAAATCTCCTGCGACACGTGTCGCATATCGACGCGCACAAAGTTCATTTTCACTTCGCCCGTTTCCAGCTGCGACAGCACAACAAGGTCTTTCACTAAAGCATCGAGGCCATCGAGACTTTTGGCCGCTTTGGAAAGGAATTTGTCACGAACAGTCTCATCGTCAATGGCCCCGTCGATGAGGGTATGAATAAACCCCTGCGCGGCAAAGATCGGCGTTTTCAACTCGTGGGAGACATCTGCCAGAAACTCGCGCCGGAACTGCTCCAGCCGCTTCAGTTCGTCGATTTCCTTCTGTTTTTTAGCGACGTATACGAAAATCTCGTCGTTCAGCTTTTTAAATGGGTTTGTGTTTTTTATAATTGTTTTGCGCGAGATCGTAAAGTCACGGATTTTCAGTTTGTGAATCGTTTTGTACATCTTATTCACTTCCCGAAACACGAGCAATTCAATGGCATAAAGAACCAGAAAAAACGAAACTACGAACGATGAAATGCCCACCACAAACAGCATATTGTTTGTGACACCCTCCACAAACGTTAGAAACGCAACCGTGAGGGCCGAGATCAGGCAAGCCAGCAAAAGCGCAATAATGCGGGGACTCAGGGACATACGGCAAAATTATAAAGGACTGCCCACCGAAAAACAGTAAAAGACCGGGATGCCAGGCTGCGGGAGCGGCCACCCCGGTCATTCGTTTTGGTCGGTAAACATATAGCCAACGCCTTTGAGTGTACGAATGTGGGCATCACCGATTTTCTCGCGCAGTTTACGGATATGGACATCAACGGTACGTTCGAGAACGTATATGTCGGCTCCCCATATTTTTTGCAGCAACTCTTCGCGGTTAAATACCTTGTTGGGATGCTGGGCCAGAAAAAACAGCAGCTCAAACTCTTTTTTGGGCAGAATAACTGACTTTTCGCCCTGGGTGACCGAGTAGTTTTTTCGGTTGATGTTCAGATCGGCAATAACGATTTGCTCGCCCGGGTCCGCTTTCTGGGCTTCGCGCCGGAAAAGCGCATTGATACGGCTCATCAGGGCGCGGGGCTTGATGGGTTTGGTGATGTAGTCGTCGGCTCCCACATCGAATGCCGCCACTTCGGAGTATTCTTCCGAGCGGGCCGTCAGATAAAGAATATAGGTTTGGCGCATTTCTGGAATATCGCGCAATTGCCGACCGGCTTCAATGCCATCTAAATGCGGCATCATAATGTCGAGCACAACCAATTCGGGCAGGTATGTTCGGGCCACTTCGAGGGCTTTGCGCCCATCGGTTGCAGTGCGAACATCGTATCCTTCTTTGGTCAGATTATATTCGAGCATCTCAACAATGTCGGCATCGTCGTCGACCACTAAAACGCGGTGCAGGGGTTGAGCAACTTTAGCAGCACTCATACAGAATAATTTTTGGGGAAATGGTAGAGCCTGCCAGCAGGTTGCCGGCACGACCGTTGCCCGAAGTTACGCGGCTTATCCACAACGTTATGACAAACATGGCTATCCTTAACAAAAACTTAACAAATCAGCTAACAACAGGGTGGTTCAGCAAGCGGTATAAACCGCTAAATTGGCCCTTTTATAGGGATCAGATCCCTGTGCGCGTTGTTTAGTCAGTCAAGTCTATTGATAAGATATTTTGTTTCCTGTTTTAGACTAAACGACGGATTATTTTTTTAAATTTGACAATTTAGCCAACAAGCGAGTTAGAAGAACACTATGGACCTACGACCCCGGGAAATTCAACTCCCTTCCTACGCCAAAATAACCTGCGTATTACTGTCAATCGTTATCATTGTTTATGGGCTACACACGCTACAAGGTGTACTTATTCCGTTGGTTTTCGCTATTCTGTTCGCGGTTTTGTTATTTCCGCTGGCCCTCAGGCTCGAAAACTGGCGAATACCCCGCATTTTGGCTATCATTTTGTGCCTGATTTTAACCCTGACGGTTATTGTTGGCATTCTGTATGCACTTTCACTTCAAATCAGCAGCTTCACCGAGATAATCCCCAAGTTGATTCAACGTGGCAACTCATACCTGAATCAACTTCAAACCTACGCCGATGAGCGCTTCAATATCGACCGGCAAAGACAGGTCTCAGAAGTAAGAAAATACCTTAATCAAGGCTTAGCCGAGGGTGGTGCACTTCTCACCTCGACATTGCTGGCTACGACGAGCACATTAACGGATATTTTTCTGGTTCTATTATTCATTTTCTTTTTCCTGCTATATCGCGACTTTTTCAGGTCATTCTTCTACAAGGTATTCAGCGACACGCGCCGATCGAAGATTGATTCTGTTATGCAGGGTATCTATACTGTTGTTAAAGACTATTTAGCGGGTTTGGTGGTGGTGATTCTGATTATTGGTACAATGATGACGGTTGGATTGCTCATTTTGGGTGTGGACTATGCGGTGTTTTTTGGCTTTTTTGGTGCTTGTTTGGTGCTAATCCCCTATTTTGGTATATCATTAGGATCGCTTTTGCCGGCCGCCTATACGCTTGTAACAGAAGATGACCCGCTCAAAGCCCTCGGTGTCATTGGAATTTTTCTGTTTGTGCAAACCGTTGAGGGTAATTTCATTACCCCTTATATCGTTGGCTCTAAAGTAAGCATCAACCCACTGGCAGCCATTATTGTCCTTATTTTATGGGAGAATGTGTGGGGCTTTCCGGGACTGATTTTGGCCCTGCCGATGACCGCTATTATTAAGGTTATTTTTGACGCTGTCGATTCACTCAAACCCTATGGCTTTGTTATCGGAGAAGCAGAAAAACCCCGGCCACCAATCAAAAATCTACAGGATTTAGCGAATCAACTGCCGGGGCGGG
Organism: Spirosoma sp.; assembly: GCA_043750915.1. Classification (GTDB taxonomy): domain Bacteria; phylum Bacteroidota; class Bacteroidia; order Cytophagales; family Spirosomataceae; genus Spirosoma. The sequence goes on from JAYVAP010000469.1 coordinate 5,443, forward strand.
CACGCAAAATTGGGGCCATAAACGAGAAAGAATAAGCAGGGCCCGGCTCCCAAACAAGAAAGGCCGCTCGTTTCGCAACGAGCGGCCTTCTTTTCACGCAATGTCAACAGGTGGCACTTTCCTACTCTCCCGCCT
>JAYVAP010000470.1:0-2434 GCA_043750915.1 Spirosoma sp.
TTGACGAGCAAAATGGCCGTTGGGAACGATGACCCGGCCAGGGTTGCGGGCATGAATTTGCCGACTACGTAGCGCAGCACATTACCCGCGCCCCCGCCCACAAAAATCAGCCAGTACGCTTTCATGGGGCAAATTTACGAAAAAGCCACGTGCGGGCTGTTGTGGCAGGTTATCCCCACATAAATAGTCGGACGATTCTTGGCCAAACCAGCCCCTTGCAATTAATGGCCGGGCAGTCAGAAGCCGGGCGGGTGAAAGTGAAAAAATGATGTTACGCCAGAGTTGCTGCCAACTGTTCTAATGTTTTTAACCTGCTGAGTAAGCAAACAAAGTGGTTTTTTGGTAATTTGCATGTACTTTGAATCGTCGGTGCGTGCCGTAGTTAGTGAGACACACCACCAACAGCTGCTTTTTTATTCGCTTCACCCGCCCAATCGTCAGAATGATGAATAACCGATACGCATTATGTCTCCTTTTCGTGCTTTGCTCCTTTTTGTCAACCTCCGCCCAGACAACTATCGCCCGCGACCCGCAAATTGCCGACCTCGTGGGTGAGTTATCGGCCGACAGCCTGCGGGCGCACATCAACGAATTAGTTAGTTTCGGCACGCGCAATACGCTCAGCCTGTTTGTGGCACCGGCGGAGCGAGCGGCTAACCAGTTGGGCACCCGAACGGGTCAACCCCAGGGCATTGGGGCGGCCCGGCGGTGGGTGCTGGCTAAGTTTAATCATTACGCCAAAAGCACCAATGGAAGACTTACGGCCACCATCGACACCTGGACACTGCCCGCCGATGGCCGACGGGTAGATGTGTCCACCGAAATGGGCAACGTACTGGCGACGCTCAAAGGTACTGACCCCACCGACAACCGGGTGTTTCTGGTGCAGGCCCACATCGACTCCCGCGTAACGAACGTGATGAACCGCACGGCCGTGGCACCCGGTGCCAACGACGACGGCTCGGGCACGGCCGCTGTCATTGAACTATGCCGGGTAATGAGCCGGGCCAGTTTCCCGGCTACGATTGTGTTTGCCGTGGTCAGTGGCGAGGAGCAGGGGCTGCTGGGAGCCGATCATTTGGCGGAACAGTACGTGCGCCAAAAAATCAATCTCGAAGCACTCCTCAACAACGACATCATGGGCAGCAACCACAGCAACGAAACCCACATCCGCGACAATACCCGGCTCCGCGTGTTCAGCGAAGGACTGCCCGGTAATCTGACAAAAGACACCACGGGCCGGATAGGCCAAATCAGGCAGTTTGGTAACGAAAATGATGGCAAAGCCCGCACGCTGGCCCGCTACGTGAAAGAACTCGGCGAACGCTACATCGACAACCTGGAGGTGGTGCTCATCTACCGAAATGACCGCTACCTGCGCGGGGGAGACCATACGCCGTTTGTGCAGCGCGGCTTCGCGGCCGTCCGCCTGACGGAAATGAACGAAAACTACGATCACCAGCACCAGGACCTGCGCACCGAAGGCGGTACGGAATTTGGTGATCTGGCTACGTTCATGGACTTCGACTACCTCAAAAAAAACACCGCCGTCAACCTCGCCACGCTGGCCAACTTAGCCAAAGCACCCGCTATGCCACAAGCCGTTACCATCGATGTCAGGAACCTGACCAACGCCACGGCCCTGTACTGGAAAGCCCCGGCTGCGGGGGCGGGGCGGGTAAAGGGCTACTACGTGCTGATGCGCGAAACAAGCTGGCCGGTTTGGCAAAAGAAGTTTTTCACCACGAAGCTCGGCATGACCTTGCCCTACTCCAAAGATAATTACTATTTCGGCGTGCAGGCCGTTGGCACAGATGGCAACGAGAGCCTGCCGGTCCTGCCCATGCCCAATTTGCGGTAGTAGGTTTGTACAACGCAAGAATGGAATAATGTTGGTTGGGACGATAGCTACTGTATTTATGAATGATCCACGCTGGTCGCTCGCTGGCCAACGCGCCTTAGTCACCGGTGGTACCAAAGGCATTGGTGCCGCCATTGTCGGGCAGTTTCTGGAACTCGGCGCGGCCGTATTCATCGTGGCCCGCAACAATGAATTGTTGCAGCAGCAACTTGCCGACTACCGGGCCGCGCTCGACCCCGAAGATAACCGGGTTAATGGCCTTGCGGCCGACCTGAGCCAGCCGGGCGAGGTCATGCGGGTTATCGAAGCCGTGCGGGTTATGTGGAACACGGTTGATATCGTGGTTAACAACGTAGGGACGAATATCCGTAAACCCACTATTGATTATAGCCCCGCCGACTACGACCATATCCTTAACACCAACCTCCGGGCTGTTTACGAACTCAGTCAGGCAACTTACCCGCTCCTGAAAGCATCGGGTAATGGGAAAATCGTTATGGTATCGTCGGTCTCGGGCCTGTCGCACACCAGCAGCGGATCGCTCTATGGCCTGACCAAAGCTGCCCGGAGGTT
>JAYVAP010000471.1:0-3561 GCA_043750915.1 Spirosoma sp.
AAAATTTACCTTAATCATTTCGCAGGGGGTAGTCATGGAGGGGTCTAACCAGCACGACGTATTCTTTACGCCGGGAAAGACCTATTTCACCCCCCGTGAGTTCTGGAAAGCAAAAACGATTCATGATTTCATCGAGGCCAACATTCGGGGCGATATTGGTAACAGTCCCGCTTATTATGCCGTGTTGTGGGGATGGATGAAACTATTTGGGATAAGTGATTTCTCGGCTCGCTTTCCATCTGTGTTGTTCAGTACGTTACTGGTGGGATTGGTATATGTATTCGTCCGGTGTCACTTTAAATCCGAGCCATTGGCCCTGCTGAGTGCTTTTCTGGCTGCTATTGAGCCATTTTTCGTGGCCTATAGTCATATGGCCCGTAATTATTCGATGAGTTTTTTTCTGACCCTGTTGGCTTCACACCTGTTTTTGTTGCTTACCGCAAAAATCAACGCGCATGAGTCAGCCCGACGACTTTACCTGTACTACGGTATCACCGTTATACTTTCGCTATTGTCGCACTATCTGACTATCACTGTATTTCTATGCCATGGTCTATATGCCTTGCTGCTGATTCGCCCACCCCGCCGGTGGATAGGTTTAGGACTTACAGGCCTTGCCAGCGTAGCCGTAGTGTCGTTGTGGTTTATCTTCGGCGGGGGTAAATATACGTTCCAGACATTGGCCTACCAGGCCCAGCTCTACCGCAACGTGGCTCTGACAAATCCAACCGCCAATGAGTTCGGTATGGTGCTCCCCGCTACGGTGTTTAATGTCGTTGAACGATCATTGCCGATCTGGGCGGATCTGTTTATCATCTCGAACGGATTGGGGCAAACTGACCTGCTGGGGTTTCGCAATCTGGCCCTCGCCTTTGGGCTGGGCTTAGGGGCCGTCTGGGTATTGCATCGCTACAGCAAAAGTAAGTACATGGTTTGGCAGGCCTCGCTCTTGTACGTTCTGCTGCTTATCGTGGGTATGCCTTTTTATACCTTACCTAAACTGCAGTACATTGTTGTTGCTGCCTTACCCTCATTCCTGTATCTGCTGATCAAGGCTATTCGACTGCATCAGAAAACACTCATGCCATCATTGCTGTTTTTTATCGGCTTACTGGCAGTCGTTCCTACGCTTTTTCTAATTGTAATGGCGTTCAAAAACGGGCATACCTACGGCATTACTCAGCGATATTCCGGCTTTTCGTTTCCCTATACTGTAATTCTGGTAGCACTGATACTGCGGCAGTTGGGCCAATTGCCCCTCACTGTTCGGGCAGTTCTGGTGGCGGTGTTGTTGATTCAGGCGTACTTTGTAGCCCGCCTGCTCCACCACATTTATGAAGACAGGGATGTTAAATACACGTATTTCTCAACTCCGCGTGTCAGTAATCCTCATAATCTGGCCGCTCAGCGAATACGCGTAAATTACGCAGTTGGGGATACGATTCTATACCCATCTGTGCGCTTGTTCGCCCGTGACGAGGTCGAAAAAACGTTTTCGCCCTACTCTATTCAGGATGCTCAGTTAACCAACCTATACCTGCCTAAAGACGCAACGTACCTTCAGCGTATGGATACGACTGAGGTAAATAAAATCACCTTGCTCAAAAAGTCGGGACAGAGAATTACCCTGTTCGATCTAAAAGGCCGTACACACCGCTATTGATTTACAAACCTGGTGGCGAAACCAGGTTTTCAACTTTGAAATCGCTGTAACCGGCGGGTTGTCTTCAAATTGATGAACACAAAAAAAGTCGCAGTATGGGCCATTGACCAACGCTGCGACTTCTGTAACTTATCAGGTTTTTCTACCGGGCAACCTCAATGCTAACCCGGCGGCCTTTGATGGTGTTGCCTTCCATGGCATCCACAACGCGGTTGGCAACCTCTTTAGGCACGTCGACGTAGGTGTGTTTGTCGAAAATGTCGATGCTGCCAATGGTGTTGCCCGGAATGTTGGCTTCCCCCGCAATGGCCCCCACAATGTCGCCCGGCCGGACGTAATCTTTGCGGCCAATGTTCACCATCAGGCGGGTCATGTTGGCATCGCTTTCGCGCGGCTCCCGCTTCTGGTCGCGGTCGGTGAAGGGTTTACGGTCTTCAAAGCGCGGACGGTCGCCGTAGGCTGGGCGGTCCGATCCGCCATCCCGGCCAAAGCGCGAGTTGCCCCGGTCCGGTCCGTCGCCACGGCCGTAGGCCGGACGATCCGAAGATGAACTCCCGCCCCGGCGGTCGGGTCCGTCGTTACGGTCGTAGCGGCTGGGACCCCGGTCGTTGCGTTCGTAACGCTCACGACCACCGGCTGCTGCCGGACGACGGTCGTCTTCGAGACCTAAGTTCTGGTCGGCAAATTCGTTTTTCTCTAAGCCCATGCTCCGTTTTACCAGGGCGGCTACGATTTGCTCGGTCGACAAACCGGCGTGCTGCAGTTGCGTCAACGTGTCGGCATACAGGTTCAGGTCTTTACTTTCCTGCACCGTTTGCTGGATTTGCTCGATAAAACGGGCTTTGCGCACCCCTACGATATCTTCAAAGGAAGGAATTACGCCTTTATCAACCCGCACCTTCGTGTAGGTCTGGATTTCGCGGAAGCGGTATTTCTCATCGCGGCCAACCATCGAAAACGCCCGGCCCGATTTGCCCGCGCGGCCCGTCCGGCCAATGCGGTGTACGTAATACTCTTCGTCGAGCGGAATGTCGAAGTTAATCACCGCGTCAACATCATCCACATCGATACCCCGCGCGGCCACGTCCGTTGCTACCAGAATGCTGGTTGTGCCGGACCGGAATTTACCCATGACGGTGCTGCGCTGCGACTGGCGGAGGTCGCCGTGGAGACCTTCGGCCTGGTAGCCCCGGCCCTGCAGGTCTTCCACAATCTCGTCTACTTTGCGCTTGGTGTTGCAGAAAACAAGCAGCAGTTTGAGATCATACATGTCGATCAGGCGACACATCACCTCTACTTTTGCCTTTGGTTTCACTTCAAAATACACCTGCTCAATATTGGCGTTGGTCAGTTCTTTTTTGACGACCTTGATGAGCACCGGGTCTTTCTGGAATTTTTGGGTGATCTGCAGGATCGGCTTCGACATGGTAGCCGAGAACAGAATCGTCTGCCGCTCTTCGGGCATCTCCAGGAGAATATTTTCAATGTCTTCCCGGAAACCCATGTCCAGCATTTCGTCGGCTTCGTCAAGAATCATCATCTTCACGTTGCCAAGTTTGAGCGTATTGCGCTCCATGTGGTCCATAACGCGACCGGGCGTGCCGATAACAATATGAACGCCCGTTTTGAGCGACCGAATTTGCCGCTCAATGGAGTCGCCCCCATAAATGGCTTCGATGCGCACACCCCGTTTGTATTTGGCCAGTTTGCGAATTTCTTCTGATACCTGCACCGCCAGTTCGCGGGTGGGGCACAACACCAGCACCTGAACGCTGCGGTCCTGAATGTCAATCAGATCGAGGGCGGGAATACCGAAAGCGGCTGTTTTGCCAGTGCCGGTTTGCGCTTGTCCAATCACATCACGACCTGCCAGAATGGGCGGAATGGCTTCGGCCTGA
>JAYVAP010000472.1:0-2043 GCA_043750915.1 Spirosoma sp.
GAAATGATGCGTATAGTTAATCACAAATCAGGACACGACCAACGAATTTTACCTGTTTTGTTGTAACAGCGGATAGCCGGTTGGGCGTGACAATAAAAAATGATGAAAAATACGGACAGGCAGGTAAATTGCGGGTGCCTTTCGCCAAAACGCCCCTGAGCCGGGCGGTCGGTCGAAAGGGTATCGTTTTTTTTTGATGCAGATAACGTATGGCCATTACCACTTTAGGGCTTGAACTGCCCACCGACCCCCGCTGGGTCGATATTGCCGAAATGAACATTGGCGAAATCCTCATCGACCACGCCTGGTGCGAACAGAAAGCGGCTTCGTCGTGCATATCGCTCCTGATAAAATACACCCACAAACCCAAAATAGTCGACGTGCTCACCCCCATCGTAGCCGAAGAATGGGAGCATTTTCAGCGGGTGCTGCGCGAACTCCGCCAGCGAAATATTTCGCTGGGGCGGCAACGCCGGGACGAATACGTCAACGAACTGCGGGTGCGGCTGCGCCGGCCAACGGGCGACCAGGATGAGCAGATGATGGACAACCTGCTGCTCAACGCCCTGATTGAAGCCCGCAGCTGCGAACGCTTCAAACTACTGGCCACCCACATTGCCGACCCGGGACTGCGCCGGTTCTACCACGAGCTGATGATATCGGAAGCGGGGCATTACCGCGCCTTCATCGACCTGGCCGAGACCTATTTACCCGCCGAACGCGTCCGGGCACGCTGGAAAGAGTATCTGGCCGTGGAAGCCGACATCATCGCAACACTGGCCGTGCGGGGCGACCGGATGCACTGAAGCTGAAACAGACCAATGAATTTGTGGTGCCGTTGGGGCGGTAATCGGCTGGCGGTGGCGTATCTTTACCGGTACGTGTAGCGCACCCGAATGACCTTTCTCCAGCAAACTGCTCAACAGATTTTTAATGCCCACGGTCCCAGCCTGAGCGACGTTTGGGTGATTTTGCCCACCCGCCGGGCCGTATCGGTATTCCTCGACGAACTGGCCGCCCAGGCCGACCGGCCGTTTCTGGCCCCGCACGCCCTGGCCGTCGATGACTTCATCACCCAGTCGGCGGGCGTGCAGCTGATCGACCCGGTCAGCCTGCTGTTTGAACTCTACGAGGTATTCCGCGACATTGATCCGCTGGTCGAGTTCGAGCCCTTTATCGGCTGGGCATCGGTGCTGCTGGCCGACTTCGACCGCATTGATCAGCATCTGGTTAATCCCCACGAACTGTTTACTTACCTCACAGCCGCCAAAGCCCTCGAACGCTGGCAGGTGGATATGCCCCCGCTGGCCGCGCCCTTAGTGGAAACGCCCGGTACAGCCCGCTATTTCAAACTCTTTGAGAACCTGCATACGGCTTATTACGCACTGCAAGAGCGACTTATGGCCCAGGGCATGGCCTACCGGGGCATGGCCTACCGGCGGCTGGCCGACGAGGTGGAGTCGCTCATTCGGGATAATACGGCCTACGAACGCCTATATTTTGTGGGCTTCAATGCCCTGAGCCGGGCCGAAGAACATATAATCCGGGTGCTGGTGGATGCCCAAAAAGCCGAGCTGGTCTGGGACGCTGATCCGTATTACCTCGACGACAAACGGCAGGAAGCCGGCGAGTTTCTGCGTCGCTACCGCGATAACGGCTGGCTGCTCTCGAAAAATAATAAAGCGGCTATCCGCCAGGCCAATAACCTGCTGGGTACCGAAAAAAACATCCGCGTGGTGGGGGTGCCCAACGCCAGTATGCAGGCAAAAGTGGCGGGCCAGATTTATCGCGACTGGACGGCCGCGCCCGTCCCCCACGCGGGAGCCGCGCCCATTGACGGCTCCCGGCAGGCATCCTGCGCCATTGTGCTGGCCGACGAAACGCTGTTGGTGCCGGTGCTGTATGCCCTCGATGAGAACGTGACGGACCTGAACGTGACCATGGGCCTGTCGCTGCGGTCGTCGCTGCTGTTTACGCTGGTCGACACCCTGTTTGAGATGCAGCGGACAGTACACGAGTTTCGAACCCGCGACGGCCGCGATC